>JAUIFT010000099.1 GCA_030430345.1 Calditrichia bacterium
TCTTCGCAAAAAAATGCTCCTGATTCGCTAATTCCGAATACTTACCAGAGAATATTTTTTATACCATCATTTTAGCGGATTTTTTCGTATTTTCTGTATCAAATTCTGTGACAGAACATCAAATCCAGTTCACGGCATTTGTTCAAACAAAAGGAGAATTTAGTCAATGCGAAACACCCTCAAAGAGAAGGTCTCAGTATACGCAAAAACTCAATTACCCACCCAACACGGCACTTTCGATGTATATGTTTTTCATAATACCATTGATAAAAAGGAACATCTTGCGATTGTAAAGGGCGAGATTGGCGACGGAAAAGATATACCGGTTAGAATTCATTCCGAGTGTTTAACGAGTGAAGTGCTGGGATCGTTGAAATGTGATTGCCGGGAACAGCTGGAAAGCGCACTTGCTTTTATTCATAAACAAACGGCGGGTATCGTTTTATACATGCGGCAGGAAGGGCGCGGGATAGGATTAGGAAATAAAATCAAAGCCTATGCACTTCAGGAAAAAGGATATGACACTGTAGAGGCAAACCATATGCTCGGTTTTCCGGATGATTTAAGACGCTATGATGTTGCTGCAGCAATGCTCGACTACCTCGGGGTAAATTCGGTTCGGTTAATCACTAATAATCCGCAGAAAATCAAAGCAATGGAATCGTTTGAGATTCCGGTGAGCGAACGTATTCCGCTGGAAATCGAGCCCAATGAGATTAATGAGTTTTACCTGCATACAAAATCGATAAAATCCGGTCACTTGCTGGATGTCAAATCCGTAGTGCATGACCTCGATATGGTTGGTTAATCTTTCATAACTATATATTATTAAAAGCCCCTGCAAAATGATTTGCAGGGGCTTTTTTATTAGGCTGCGAAGATTATCGAATTAAATGACGCCATGGTCGAGCATTGTATTGGCCACTTTCAGGAAGCCGCCGATATTTGCGCCATTTACATAATTACCCGGGGTGCCAAACCGCTCGCTGACATCAAGGCAGGTCTTATGTATATCCTTCATAATTTTTTGCAGGCGCTGATCAACTTCTTCCCGGCTCCAGGCCATGCGCATGCTATTCTGAGACATCTCCAGGCCGGATACTGCGACACCGCCGGCATTGGCTGCTTTACCTGGTCCATAAAGAATTTTATTTTCCAGAAAGATGTTAACGCCATCAATTGTTGTCGGCATATTGGCACCTTCCGAAACAACATATATGCCGTTTTTGATCAGGTTTTCGGCATCTTTGGCGTTGATCTCATTTTGCGTTGCACTGGGGAATGCACAATCGGCTTTATGATTCCAAAGCGGATTGAAGCCGATTTGCGGGTCGACTGGTGTATAAACAGCGCCGGAGAACTTATCGGTATATTCCTTGATTCTGCCGCGCCGCTTATTCTTCAGGTCCATAACATAATTTAACTTCTCGGCATCGATACCGGCTTCATCGTAAATATAGCCGGAAGAATCGGAAAGAGTCACCACTTTACCGCCAAGGGAGAGCACCTTTTCTACCGTATACTGTGCAACATTACCGCTGCCGGAAACCAGGCAAACTTTACCATCAAGGCTCTCGTCGCGGGTTTTCAGCATCTCTGCTGCAAAATATACGCTGCCATAACCGGTTGCCTCCGGGCGAATAAGTGAGCCGCCCCAATTCAATCCTTTGCCGGTAAGAACGCCGGTAAATTCGTTCCGAAGTTTTTTATACATACCAAAGAGAAATCCGATTTCCCGGCCACCAACCCCGATATCACCAGCCGGTACATCTGTATCCGGGCCGATATGCCGAAACAATTCGCTCATAAAGCTTTGGCAGAAGCGCATTACTTCGTTGTCACTTTTCCCCTTCGGATTAAAATCGGAACCACCTTTTCCACCCCCCATCGGTAGTGTAGTCAGGCTGTTCTTGAACACCTGTTCGAAAGCAAGGAACTTAAGAATACCCAGATTTACCGACGGGTGGAAACGCAAGCCACCTTTATATGGGCCAATAGCGCTATTCATCTCAATACGGAAGCCGCGATTAACCTGAACTTCTCCCTGATCGTTGACCCAGGGAACCCGAAACATGATAACTCTTTCCGGCTCAATTATTCTTTCCAGTACTTTCATTGAACGATATTCCGGATGGCGATCCAGAACCAAAGCTAAAGATTCGGTTACTTCTTCCACTGCCTGATGAAATTCCGGCTCACTGGGGTTCTTCGCCTTAACTTGTGCCATTAAATCCTTTACGTAGTTACTCATGACAGTATCCTTTTCGAATGTGGTTCAACACACGATTAATTGTATGTAAATAATTGTCTCGGATAATTTTTGAAAATCTCGGGAATGGGAGAAAGAAGGAATGATAAGCAAGATAAAAGAATAAAGCCGCACGAGTATGGTACTCCCTGGAAAAATCTCACTATCTGTATATTAGGAAGGCTTTAGCCTTCATTGTTATCTGTTACAATGTGAGTGCTGCTATTCTGCCAAAACCTGGCTGCTGCTTTTTCCCGAAGCAATATTCTTTTTGCCCTGCTTCAACCTACAAAATCAGTTCATTTCTTTCAAGTTCTTTTTAAGATCGGATCAGCAAATTCTTTAGGGAATTATGGGAATTGTTTGTATTTAATAGTATACTCACGGCATCGGGCAGACCGTTTATCGGAAATCCTGCAGTTGGGCGATAAGTTTATCAATCAATTGACAGAGCATCGTTGGTCGATATTAAAAGTTATTCTAAAATTTGAGGGGCGCACATGTTACCAAAAAAGAAGATATTCCTGTTAATGACGATAGTCTTGCTTGGCTGTATCTTTTCGCCAGGTTATTTGGCAGGGCAGGAGTCCACGGCAAAATATAGCGAAGTAAAGGTTTTCCTCGCATCAGACCTTGACCTTTTGCGCCTCAGTGAATTGGGGATTATTTTTGACCACGTGCATCGGGAAAAAAACTATTTACATACGGTGCTAAGTGAGCATGAAGTGGCACTGCTCCGTAAAGCCGGGTGGCCACACGATGTACTTGTTGAAGACCTGGCGGCAGCTTATCGGGCGCGGCAAAATCTCCCCCCGGCCGAGAAGAAGACGCTGGAGCGGCAGATGCGGGAGCAATTCAATATTGATGGATTCGGATTCGGGAGTATGGGTGGATACTATACGTTTGATGAAGTCGTGGCAAAATTAGACTCTATGCATCTCAATTATCCGGAGCTAATCTCGGAAAAAGTATCCCTCGGGCTTTCCGTTGAAGGCCGCGACATCTGGATGGTGAAAATTTCTGATAGCCCGCAGGTTGATGAAGGCGAGCCGGAAATTCTCTACACGGCACTTCATCATGCCCGGGAGCCGCAGGGAATGGCGACAGTCATCTATTTCATGTATTATCTGCTGGAAAATTATGGCAGCAATCC
Source organism: Calditrichia bacterium (assembly GCA_030430345.1). Next base: position 3,402 of record JAUIFT010000099.1, read on the forward strand.
CGATGCAACCTTTCTGGTAAATAACCGGGAAATGTATTTTGTGCCGGTGGTGAATCCGGATGGCTATGTTTACAATCAACAGACCGATCCCAATGGGGGCGGGTTTTGGCGGAAAAACCGTAAAAACAATGGGGATGGCAGTTACGGTATCGATTTGAATCGTAACTATGGCTATCAGTGGGGATACAACAACAGCGGATCCAGCCCATCGCCATCCAGCGATACTTATCGTGGCCCTTTCGCTTTCTCTGAGCCGGAAACACAAATCCTGCGGGATTTCAGCGATAGCCGTCACTTCAAACTATGTTTCAATTATCACACTTATAGCGACTTACTGATCTATCCTTTTGGCTACGAATCCAGCCTCTATCCACCGGCACCGGACGACGATATCTTTCTGACATTAGCGCAAGATATGACCCAGTTTAATAATTATACCTACGGCACTGCCAATCAGACTGTTGGTTACCTGGTAAATGGGGAAGCGAATGACTGGATGTACGGGGAACAAAATAGCAAGGATAAGATTTTTGCCTTTACCCCGGAAGTCGGTGATTTTTCCGATGGCTTCTGGCCAGATATCGACCGCATTTTCCCCCTGGCAGAGGAAAATGTTTATCCGAATATTCGCCTGGCTTATGGAGAAGGAGTGATTCTTGCCGACTCTCTCGATCCCCTGCCACCTTCCGATATTAATGTATATAGTGATTATACTACTCCGGATGATATAATACTTTCCTGGAGCGATCCAACCAGTCTTTCCAATGGCGACCCTTTATCCAGCAGCGATTTTGTGATAGAGATTGAACGGGACGGGCAGGCGTTAGTGAGTGTTAATGGAGGCGTTTCACAATATCTGGACAGTGGGCTGAACGATGGGCAGGAATATACCTACAGTTTCTATAGCCGGGTGATTGCCACGGATAGCACCAGTGAAGTGAGCACGGCAAAATGGATTGCCGGGGGATCTCCGGTACCTGCCAGCCCGGAAAATCTTGCCTGCACAGCCACATCAAGCAGTGCCCAGCTAACCTGGAACGATCCGACAACGCAGGACGACGGTACGCCACTGGATGACCTTGCCCACATTAATATTTACCGTAACGGCGTTTTGCTTGCCAGCGTTGCGCCCGGCACCGAAGCTTATACAGACACGCCACCACAGGGATTTACCTATCGCTACCAGGTATCCGCCGTTGATAATGAAGATTCTGTCAATGAAAGCGCGCTGAGCAATGTGGCCGAGTGTTTCGTCGGGGATACCCCACGGTTTTTGGTCTGGGTCGGCCCGGATGCGGAAGGCATTAGCGTCGACAGCGGCGATAGTCTCTTTACTGCCCTGATCAATAACGGAGAAAGCGCTTTTCTCACCAACGATCTTTTTGAGTTCGGTAATGATCTTTCCATCTACCAGGGCATTTTCGTTGTGCTGGGTATTTTTTCCGATAATCACGTCATTGATAATGACGATCCGGAAGGCCCGGCCCTGCAGGACTATTTGCAAAACGGCGGCCGGCTTTATCTGGAGGGCGGCGATTGTTTTAATTACGACCCGGAAAACGGCGGCTATAATATCCGCCCCTGGTTCAGCCTGGATGATGGTGCCGATGGCAGTAGTGACCTCGACGGCATCGTCGGTTTAAATGGGTTGTCATCATTTGCTTTTAGCTATGCCGGTGATAATAGCTGGATGGATGAGTTGGAACCGCTTAGCTCGCTGCCGATCTGGCAAAATGATAGCAACTCGGATATCAGCGGCGTTTTTTATGATGGCTTTGGCAGCGGACGTGCAATTGGCATCGTGCCATCTTTCGGAGGATTGCTTGATGCGCCGCTGGCAACGAAACGGCCCTACACTACGCTGCACGCCGGAGAAGTGCCAGGCAGTCAGGTGACGCAAGCAGTGAAAGAACGTCCGCGGAAAAAGCGGGAAGCTGTTTTTGTGAAAAAGGCGGCATGGTATCCGGAACGGAAGCAGCAGCGGAGGCCAGCCGGCGAACTTTATAATGTGCGCAAAAACGGCAGCATTGAAATATTCGCAAATACCAAGGCGGATTTACTGCTTGCTTACCTCGATATGCTCGGTTATACCCCGGAACCACAAGTTTCGGTGAATACCGTAACAGTGTCTCAATCTCTGCCGGCAGACTCCAGTGCCAATCAAACGTTTACAATCAGTAATCCCGGAAGCGCCAACGCACCGGCGTTAATCTTTGGTATCGCCGAGAATCCCCTCGCAGACTGGTTGACGGTTTCCCCACAGTCGGGTACCCTTGCCGGCGGAGAAAGCACGGAAATTATACTCGATTTTGACGCGGCGAATCTCGCCAGCGGTACTCATTCCCTGATGCTCGATATCAGCACGAACGTTTCTGCCATGCCGATGGTGCAGGTGGCGGTAGCGCTCACGGTGGAAGGATTTGCATTGCTCGGGGTACATGCAGATACTTTACGCTTTGATTCCGTCATGGTCAGTCAGCAGACTGAATTGCCGCTGATGCTTTACAATCAGGGCGCGGAAACCCTGATAATTTCTGATATCTTTTCCACGGACAATGCCTTTGCTGCCAATATTGAGCAACTGGAAATTGCCGCGGATGACAGTGCGGCGGTAATGGTCGCTTTTGCGCCGGCATCATTAGGGAGCTATGCAGCCCAGTTGCGCATCGTCAGCAATCACCGGGACAGTGACACCAGCAGCGTTACTTTAATCGGGGAAGGGATTAGCCTGACCGGTATTGCCAATAACGGTATGCCGGCCAGTTTTGCTATCAGTGCCAATTATCCGAATCCGTTTAACCCCTCAACGAATATCGATTATCAGCTGCCGGGACCGGCTGAAGTTCAGCTGACGGTTTATAATGTACTCGGGCAGCGGGTGCGCACCCTGATTAATGGGCATCGCCTCCCGGGGTATTACCAGGTGAAATGGGATGGCCGCGACCATAACGGCGCTAAAGTCGGTAGTGGCATTTACATTTATGAGTTCACCGCCCGGGCGACAGATTTATCTGCCGGTGCTGCTGATTTCCGGCAGGTGCAGAAGATGATACTATTAAAATAGTCTATTAAGTTTAGAGTTCAGAATTTTTTGCCCTGTTTCATGTAAAAAACTCTGAACTCTGAACTCTGGACTTAAAGCGTATGCCCTCATACAAAGACCATTTTTCCCGCCAGTCGGCGGATTATGCAATCTACCGGCCACGGTATCCGCGGGCGCTGTATGTTTTTCTGGCCAGTCTTTGCCAGGCCCATGAAACCGTCTGGGATTGTGGTACCGGCAACGGGCAAGCTGCCGTTCCATTGACGGAGTTCTTTCAGCAGGTTATTGCCACAGACCCCAGCAGCGCCCAGTTAGAAAAAGCCGCCGCACATCCATCTATTAATTATCAAGTCGCCGTGGCGGAAAAATCGCCGTTAGCGGATGCATCTTGTGACCTGATCACTGTCGCTCAGGCTCTGCATTGGTTCAATTTCGAAGCGTTTTTTAACGAAGCCGATCGTGTTTTAAAACCGAGGGGCGTTATCGCGGTGTGGACCTATCCAATGCTAACATCTACCCCCGCGGTTGATGCGGTAATATCCCATTATTATCATGATGTGGTTGGCCCGTACTGGCCGCCGGAACGAAAATGGGTTGAAGTGTTATATCAAGGAATTAAGCTGCCTTATCCGGAGTTGACGGTACCGCCATTTTCCATGGAGCGCGAGTGGGATTTTAACAATTTTGTGGGATATTTTAATACCTGGTCGGCGACGCAGAAGTTTATTCGTGATACGGGTAAAAATCCGCTGCCGGATCTTGAAAAGGCGTTGCGGGTTGCCTGGGAAGGTGAGGAAGAACAACGTATCAAAGTGCATTGGCAATTGCACTGCCGGGCAGCCCGGAAATAATTCAGGCAGAAACCGGCAATTCGAAAATAAAGGAAGTGCCTTTATTCACAGCGCTCTTTACGGAAATAACGCTGTTGTGGGCTTCAATAATTTTCTGAGTAATCGCCAGGCCCAATCCGGCCCCGGCTTTTTCCGGCACGCGGGTGCGGCTTTTCTCCACCCGGTAGAAGCGATCGAAGACAAACGGTAAATCTTCTTCGGGGATGCCCATGCCGGTATCGGAAACGGTGACGGAGACCCGATCACCTTCCTGGGCGAGCGTGATTAAGATTTCACCATCTTTCGGTGTGTAATAAAGCGCGTTG
>JAUIFT010000100.1 GCA_030430345.1 Calditrichia bacterium
GCTCGACAAAGCGGTAAAAATTTTCAAGATGAATATCGAAAAATTTCCCGATTCCTGGAATGTTTACGACAGCTATGCGGAAGCATTGGCGATGAAAGGTGAGAAAAAATCTGCGAAGAAAGCTTACAAGCAGGCGTTGGCAAAATTACCCGCAGAGGATCCCCAGGGACATAAATCCCGCATCGAAAACATCCTTGCAGAGTTGTAATCTACAATTTCTCTCCGGTATCACTTATCTCCTCCGACCGGGGGTGGTGCGTCCCCTCACGTGCCGCCCCCTGGCGGTTTATAAGCAATCTACTGAAATCTACTTTTGGCTAATCAGAAATAAAATACTACGATGATAAATCTTTTAGGTAATCGATTGAAACAGTTTTTGAAAACAGAAAGCGGCGCCATTTGCAAATTTTAGACTGGACGATATTAATTGGGGTGTTACTGGCGATTGTCGGATACGGCATCTGGAAAGGGTGCTGCTGCCGCAATGTAGACGATTATTTGTTAGCAAACCGGAAAACGCGTTGGTATACCATTACCCTCTCGGTAATGGCGACTCAGGCCAGCGCGATTACTTTTTTATCCATGCCAGGCCTTGCCTACAACGAAGGCGTAGCGTTTTTACAGCTCTATTTCGGGTTACCAATCGCAATGGTTTTGATAGTGATGATCGCAATCCCGGTTTATCAAAAGCTAAAGGGATATTCGATCTACGAATACCTGGAAGTGCGCTTTGATTTGAAGACCCGGATATTAGGCACCTGCCTCTTTCTGATTCAACGCGGCCTGGTTGCCGGCCTGGGAATCCTTGCGCCGTCTCTCATCTTTTCCGCAATTCTGGGCTGGGATCTTTCCGCGACCTGTATCATTACCGGTTTCCTGGTAATTCTCTACACCACCCTCGGAGGTGCCAGGGCAGTAAAGCACACCCATAGCATTCAGATGGGTTTGATTTTTTTCAGCTTACTGATAGTTTTCGGTGTGATTATTTCCCTGCTGCCTGCGGAGCTGTCTTTTGGAGAAGTCATTTATACCGCGGAAAAAATGGGCCGCCTGACACCGCTAAATTTTCAATTGAACTGGGAAGAGCGCTACAATATTTGGTCCGGACTCATCGGTGGACTTTTTCTTGCTTTGGCATATTTTGGCACGGACCAATCGCAGACCCAACGCTATCTCTCCGGAAGCAGCGTCCGGGCCAGCCGAATGAGTTTGCTCGTTAACGGACTGGTGAAAATTCCCATGCAGGCGTTTATCCTTTTCATTGGCGTGCTGATTTTTATCTTTTATCAATTTAATCCCACGCCGCTCAACTTTAATCCAACAGCCGCCGCGCTAATGAAAAGCAGTAATTATGCGGCGCAGTATGATGATCTCGGCAAGCACCAGGAAAGTATTTTCAATGAAAAACAATTGATTATCGATGCCCTGGTAACAGCATTGCGGGCGGATGACCAGCGAAGAATTAATGATTATAGCAGCCAACTGAGGTGCGTCGTACAACGCGGAGAACAAGTGCGGGAGGATGCCGCAGAATTATTACGCCTCTCCAACCCATCTGCGGATAGTAACGATACGAATTTTATATTTCTCGATTTTGTAACCGGGCATTTACCCGCCGGGCTGGTCGGGCTAATTGTGGCAGCGATTCTCTCTGCAGCAATGGCTTCTGCCGCCGCTGTTCTTAATGCATTAGCAACGACAACCGTTTATGACGGCTATCAACGCTTAATTAAAAAGGATGGATCCGACCGGCATTATCTGCTGGCGCTGCGGCTTGCCACTATTTTTTGGGGGAGTGTCGCCATAGGATTTTCATTATTCGCCAATCAGATGGGTTCCCTTATCGAAGCGGTTAATGTTGTCGGATCATTGTTTTATGGGCCGGTGCTGGGCATATTTATGCTGGCTTTTTTTACTAAATCGATAAAGGGAAGTGTGGTCTTTTCCGCAGCGATTGCCGCAGAATTAATCGTGCTTCTTTGCTACCATTTTTCCCCCATTTCCTACCTCTGGTACAATGTTATCGGTTGTTTGGCGGTGCTGGGAATTGCCGGCATTTGGCATGTGCTGGCAGGAATCGCTGACTGGGAGAAAATTTTTGGCGCGCCCTATTGGGAATAAAACCGCTTTAAAAGCCCATTTGCGACCATTACGCCCAGCAAAATAAACAGACAGCCGATGTAGGCGGTCCAGCCGATTATCTCATTATCTTATGGAGTGCCAGCTAAGATAAACGAAGACAAAATATAAACCAAACGAATTCAGGGGAGAATCGGCGGGTAAAAAGGGGGCCAGCAGCAGCAGAGTTTGCTGCCGCTGCAAAATTACTTTCCGGAACAAAATAATGGACGGACTAGAGTGAAGAAATCCCTTCGCGGATGGCATATTTCACCAGGCCGGCAACGGAATGGATATCCAATTTTTCCATCAACTGGCGGCGGTAGTAATCGACCGTTTTAACGCTCAGATTAAGTTGACTGGCAATTTCTTTCGTATTATTTTCTTCGGCCAACAGTTGGAGAACCTCCCGTTCACGGTCCAGCAGTTCTACTTCTACTTCAGGGAGCGGCACATTTAATTCCCGCACATAATCTTCGATCAAAGTACCGCTGATATCCGCACTAATGTATACTTTGTCGTCATAAACTGTTTGTACCGCATTGATCAGTTCATCGACCGCACATTCTTTCAGAAGATACCCTTTCGCGCCTGCTTTAAACATATTACGGACGAAGCGCCGGTCGGAGTGAATGGAGAGTGCAATTACTTTTGCCCGCCGGTTTCGCTCGGTAATTTTCCGGGTTGCCTCAATGCCATTCAACTTTGGCATTCCTATATCCATAACAATAATATCCGGATGCAGCTCTTCCGCAAACCGCACGGCATCCCGGCCATTATCGGCTTCGCCAACCACTTTTAAGTCCGGAGATTCTTCCAGCAAGGAGCGTAATCCTTGCCGCACAATTACATGATCATCAGCCAAAAGGATGGATATGGACATAATTTTTCTCCAAGAAATTGATCAGCATCATTATGTACTGTAATCGATTGATAAAGGTGCCCGGATGATGAAAGTGCTGCCTTTGCCGGGCAGTGATTCAATATCAACCTTTGCATTATGATAATCCAGGCGGTCTTTCATATTAAATAAGCCAAAGCCGCCGGTAGCGTTCTCTTTGTAGTATTTTCGATCAGGGTCAAAACCGACGCCATTATCTTTAACAGTAATATAGAGATGGTCTTTTTTCCGGGCAAGTTGTATACTGGCCTCGGAGGCTTTCGAATGTTTCCCGATATTCATCAACAATTCCCGCACCGCTTTGTAGAGCATCACTGCCATATCCTCACTGAGCGGTTTTTCCTGAGGATCTGTCGAAAAACTGATCGGTATTTTATTTTGCTTTGTCATTTGCTCCGCCAGCCACTCTGTCGCGGATTCGAAACCAAATTCATAGAGAATCGGCGGGCTTAATTGGAATATCAGGGAACGCACCGACTTAATTAATTTCTGAATCATCTGATGAAATTCACTGAGCGGCTTTACGATTTTCGGATCACTCGTATTCTTTTTTAAACCGCCGATTTTTAAGTTGGACATGGCCAGGGTTTGCCCAATAGAATCATGTAGTTCTTCAGCAATGTTGCGGCGCTCCCGCTCTTCTGCAAGCGATAGCTCCGAAGCCATTTTACGTAGCTCATCCTTGTATTCAACAACCTGGTCCTCCGCTTTTTGCCGCTCGGTCATATCCAAACCGGATACAATGAGCACTTCATCTTCACCCAACATATCCCGGGAAAATTGCCATTCAATTGCATGGGATTTACCATCGGGCGTATTTATAATATTGCGGGCCGTTGATAACAAATTCGTTTGATTATTATTTATAGCGCGCATTTGTGAATCGAGGGCTTCGGCAGGTATCAAATTCAAATTGGAGATATATTTGTTAAGAACCTCTGAGCGATTATATCCGGTTGTTCTTTCGCAGGCTTTGTTAAATGAAAGGATTCTACCTTGCTTATCCAACATGACAATCAGGGCAGCACTTGCATCCAGGACCATATTTGTCAGCCGTTGCTGTCTGCGCAAGCGATAGTTCGCGTAGAAAACAACAAACAAAGTAAACACAGACAGCGACGAAATGGTTATTACGCCTACGGCTAATATCCACCAGTCATTAACTGCGGCACTTTCTTGCATTATTAACTCCGGGATAATCCCATTAAAAAGATCTGTAGATTTTCAAAGTTGCAATCAGGATTCATTAGCTACGATATTATCAGGTGGAGGTTCATCTGAAGCAACCTGAAGATAAAATTAGTTTTCAGAATTCTGCTCTGCCAGGGCCAGTATATATTCTTCGACAGATAAAATACGGCTCAGGATTGAGGAAAATCAACAATCTCTTGAAAAATTTGATAAATATTTGTTCAGGTTTTCTGTGGTGAGTATGCATTAAAACGGCTTCATAAGCCCAAAAAGTAAGAAGCACTACCCCGCCGGAAGCGGGTTTTCCCCTTCTAAAAACCGAGTCTCTCCAATCCTCAGCTTACCCGCTTCCAGCGTTGAAAGAGTAGTACTTTATGGTACTCCAATCCGTGGCGTTAGTTCAAGCAGTTATCAAGATAACCGCTCGGGTTACGCCGCAGCCCTCCTTACAGGCAATTTTGCGTCCGAAGACGGTGGTAATACTTCTTCCCTCATACTCTCAACTTCCAGGAGAAAAATAATTACCGGACGGAAAACCCGCAATGGCAATATGCTAATAAACGATTAGTAAAAACCTGAAAAAGGATGGAAAAAGCGGCATTTTTGCAAGTATGATAATGTTCGTCGCTAAAATACTCATATTGGAGCAGCCGTCATATCAAAATTTTAGAAAAATTACGGCTCTACGATATTTTCATTTATTTTCAGTAATTTTTTTTCTAAATTCCAAAAAAACAAGCATGGATAATATGTGGGCGGCACTCGACCAGTTTTTACATTATATTGAACATCAGCGATTGTATTCCGCACACACGATCATTTCTTATCGGAATGACCTTTCACAATTCGTTGATTTTCTGGAAGCGCGCCATAATGCTCAATCAATAAATCCCCACAAGGTTAAAACAGAAGATATTCGTAGTTTTTTAGGCTTTATGCTTAAATCCGGGCTCGGAAAGCGCAGTATCGCCAGAAAACTCTCCGCAGTAAAGTCCTGGTTTCGTTATATGCTGCGGAATGACATCATCCCGCTAAATCCAGCCGGGGTAGTTTCCGCACCACGCCTCGATCGGCCGTTACCTACCGTTCTAAGCGAGGCGCAAACGTTTAAATTAATGTCCCTGCCACCAGATGATAGTTTTCAGGGGCGCCGTGACCGGGCAATTCTCGAACTATTTTATGGCTGCGGAATACGCCTTAGCGAACTACTCAATTTGAAGATGCCCGATCTGGACTTTTCCCGGGAGTTGATTCGGGTGCTGGGCAAACGGCAAAAGGAGCGCTTAGTTCCATTTGGGAAATATGCCCGCATAGCCCTGGAAAATTATTTTAAAATCCGCGATGAAGAAATTACACTCCGGGAAGATCCATCCATTGTGATTGTTGATAGCAAGGGAAAGCCGCTCTATCCTGTCAAAATACAGAAAATGGTCCAACGCTATATGCAGGAACTATCGGAGCAAGCCCATTTAAGCCCGCATGTATTGCGGCACAGCTTCGCGACACATTTACTTGATCGGGGCGCGGACCTGATGGTCGTTAAAGAACTGCTCGGTCATGAGAGTCTATCCACCACGCAAATTTATACCCATGTCAGTATGGATCGCCTGAAAAAAGTATATCGCCAGGCACATCCCCGGGCAGAAAAAAAATCTTTGCAGAAAACAGAAAAGCCGGAATCTTGATAAAAGGAGAACCGAACGAAAACAGTAGGAATTAGTACCTTATCTGAGAGTTGTTTCATGAATCAGTCCGAGAGGACTTAACCAAGGAGGTAGTTATGAAAACCACTATCACAGCACGGCATTTTCAATTGGAAGACGAATTACACGATTACATGCTGAGCAAACTGGAACGGTTAAACCGGTTTAGTGATAACATTACCAGCGCCGAGTTGATTTTAGGGTGGGAAAAACAAAGTCGTTATGCCGAATTAAAATTGGGCTTATCAAGCTCTACGATAGTGGTAAAAGAAGAGAGTGATGATCTGCGGAAGTCTTTTGATTTGCTGATGGATAAAGCAGAACGTCAGTTGAAGAAATACAAGGATAAACGAAAGAATAATGAAAAAGATGTAATTAACAGTGCCTGATGTTTTCTTTTCAAAACGTATGTTAAATGCATCCCTTAAATATTGCAGTTGCAGTGGCAGTTGACAATGATGATTTTACTGCTGTTGCAACTGCTCTTATATTTCCCCGCCAGTTGTTAATAGAATCGTAAGCATAAAGATGTTATTGTCATATTTTACAAACATTTATAAGGTTGAACATTTATCTGAATAGAAGAATACACTCATGTTAAAAGTATCTCTGAATGTTGGTAAATTATACCGGGATATTCGCGTAAAACTAAAATTGGAATTAATGAATTCCGATGCCGGTTTTTCCCGGGAAATTGAAGAAAGTGAATTACATCGTCCCGGACTGGCTCTCGCTGGTTTTAGCGAACTTTTTACTTTTCATCGGATCCAAATCCTGGGAAATACCGAGATCAGTTATCTCGCCAGCCTTACCCCGGCCCGGCGCCGGGAAGCCATTGAGCGCGTGCTGCAATTTGAGATTCCCTGTATTATTGTCACCGACGGGAATGACGTCCCGAAAGAATTGCTTCAAACTGCTACCCGCCGTTATATTTGTGTTTTCCGCACCTCCTACAACACGACCATGTTTTCCCATCTTATCAGTGATTATCTCCACAATATTTATGCGCCCCGTTCCACCGTGCATGGCACCCTGGTGGATGTTTACGGAATTGGCGTTCTGTTTACCGGGAGAAGCGGCATTGGTAAAAGCGAGATCGCACTGGACCTGGTAGAAAGGGGGCATCGTCTGGTAGCGGATGATATGGTGATCATTACGAAAAAGGCGGATGAGATTCTTATGGGAGAAGGACGCGATATATCCGAATATCTTATCGAAATTCGCGGCGTCGGATTGATCGATGTCCGGCAGATCTTCGGTGTGCGGGGGGTGCGCGTGCACAAGCGGATTGAGGTAGAAGTTCAACTGGTAGATTTTGATAAGTCTGCGAACTACGACCGCATCGGGCTGGATGAACAAACCCGCAATATACTTGGTGTGGAAATTCCGCTGATTGTTCTGCCGATTAACCCCGGAAAAAATATTACCGTTATCGCGGAAACAATTGCGATGAATCAGCTCCTGAAAGAGGTTCATGGCCATCATACCCCGAAAGAATTCAATCGCCGCCTGATGGAAAAGATGAAGCGCCAGGAACGCGAATATATGAAACAGTTGAAAACCCGCAATTTTCTCGACAAGGATTTTGAATAATGATCAACGGTATCGTGATTTGCCACGGCAATCTGGCGGAAGAAATCGTTGCTGCCGCCAGAAAGATTATCGGTCCGGCTGAGCATATCT
>JAUIFT010000101.1 GCA_030430345.1 Calditrichia bacterium
GTCCGAGCATCGGTTTCGCCCCAAATGGTTCCAGTTTTTTACCCCATTCCAGTGACAAAACCATACTGACAAACATCGTTGCAAAAACGATTAACGGGAGGGCCTGATTACCTAAAATGTAGAGTTGTTTAAATGTTTCACCGGGATAGCGAAGCACCTGGGGAAATCCCTTAATCGCCTCGATAGAGAATTTCATCCAATCAAAGAGCTGTCGAATATTTCCGTAGAGTTCACTTTCCTTTATATCATCCCAAAGCTTCTTTCCATCAGTGCTCATATGTACCACAAGTTATGATAAAAATTTCACGATTTTAAAAGTAAGCAATCGATGCTTGAATAGCAAAATACTTTTAAAATGTGCTAGTATAACTACCGCTGAATGAGAATAGAGTTGCCGAAAAAAATATTCTACTATAAAAACGCAGCAGAGAAACGTTGGGGAAATGAGCAAAAAATATATGCTTCTGCCCGAGAATTTATCGTCTCAAAGAGTGTAGAGGTAATTTGCGCGACGGTAAGCCTCTCGAAAGCCAAAGCGAATCATGTTGCGATAAGATGCGACCGGTCGCTCGGGTAAATCTTCGGCCGTTTCCACGATCATCCAGCGGCAGCCGAGCGCGGCGCAGTCATTAAAGCGGCGGGTAATCAATGCTGATTGCGCCCCCATTCCACGATAAGCAGGGAGCGTCGCGGCAAATGCCAGAGAGGCATAAATATCGTCGATGAAGCTGGCTGCGCAGGCGACCGGTGTATCACCGGTATAAGCCAGGTAGTGCTGCCAGCCGTTTCGCCCGATAGTGGCTGCGATTACCGGTTTTAATACCGCCGGCCATTCAAAGCTGTCGATGATGATGCCGGCGAAAATATCAGCTTTATCTGCCGATATCGTTTCTATCCGAAACGATGTGGGTTGTTCTGGCAGTGGAGCGAGCTCCCGGTATAATTTAATCCATTTATTGTAGTATTGAAAACCCTTCCTTTCCAGCAGATCGGGAAGATTTGCCGGTTTAGCAAGGGGACTTAACTGAATAAAAAAGCGGGATGCCCCGGCCAGCGAGTACGCTGCGACAATTTTATCAATATCTGCATTGCTTGCCGGTTTTCCTACTCCCAATCCAAGTACCCGGTTAAATGCCAGTACATCCAGCCGGGCAGCGATGGTTAGGTGAGCATTATCTACATTGTGCAATTGAATACCGCAATTGACAGAAATTTCCGGACTAGCTGCCCGAAAGTAATCGCTCCAGTAAAAGGCTTCCTGCAATTCCAGGCGGGAAACCAGTTCAGGTGAAATAGTATTGGTTGCTTCAATCATTGTTTCTCTCCTCATAATTTGCGGTTCCCTGTTACATTATAAAATGCCGTCTGGAAAACCGGCTGTGATGTGTTTCTAGCCTGCCTGGGAAATCGGCCGGGGTTGCTTTCGAAATGCGGCTATAATTTGATCTTCCGCCAGGCCAAACTGGGAAACATATTGCGCCAGCCGGGCGATGTTGCCACTGCTCTCCGAACCGGTCAGGCAGGCGGCCTGAGCTGGTGGTAAGTAGTAGCACTCACTTTCATTCTCAAAAATGAGCAGGTTGTTTGAAACAGCCGTATTTAGCCAAACCCGGACATGCACTTCGTCCAGAATCGCATGAGTCGCCAGATCGTCGGCGGACGCCGGAGAAATTTGCCTGAGCGACTCAAACATGCCGGTGCGATGTCCAATCGATATTAACAGCGCTATCGGGGCCGTGTTGATATAGCTATATGTCTGCTTCTTTATAACAGAGCTTTCTGCTGATATTGGATATTGCCGGTTCATTTTTCTCCCATCGATTTTCTTCTGCACTGAGTTGAAATTTAGAAGTTTTATTCGTGCAAAATTCTCTGGTAAATTAATTTTTTTGAAGAGAGGTAACAATCGGGGGAATACGGTTTTTGGTGATGGACAGTACGGTAATACGGTAATATCAGGTGAAAAGGGGGAATTTGCCGCCGATTAAGATACTAACCAGCGAAAGCGGGAATCTTTCAGAGAAGACCAAGTTCTATCGCCTTACGGACAGCTTCTGAGCGACTGCGGCAATCGAGGCGATCGAGCATATTGGCAACATGCATCTCGACGGTACGGGTGCTTAAGAAAAGCTTGTTGCCGATTTCCTTGTTGGTGTATCCGTCGGAGATCAGGCGGGCCACTTCAATTTGGCGGCGGGTAAGGCCAGCCCGGTTCGCCCGCTCGGTAGCATCCGGATCCCGTCGTTCTTCCGCGGAAACACCTAAACCATGCAAAGATTCGGCAATTTGCCCGGCCAGGGGACGTGCACCGAGATTTCTCGCCATTCGATAGGCGTTGTTTAGATATTCGACCGCCCGCTCAGTATTTCCTCTATCAGCATAAACCTGGCCGATGCGATATTCCAGTTTGAGGCGTTCTACCGGTATTTCAACCAGTTTAAAATTGGATAACGCCTGTTCAAATCGCTGAAGTGCTTCCGCGGAATTATCATTGAGTAATGCCATTTCCCCCAATGCATAAGCGAGAATGCCAAGCACTTCATTATTTCCGGTTAGCGAGGCAATATTACTGAGAACATTGATACATTCGGCAACTTCGGCTTCCTGCCCCTGCCGGGCAAAAAATCCGGTTGCTGTAAAAAGTGCCGTGAGCGAATCGTGCGTGTCGCGCATGCGTTGTTGCAAAGCGAGAATCTGCCGGTAATATGTTTCCGCTGCTTCTGTATCTCCTTCAACTTCTTCGATTTGGGCCAATCCCCAATAAGCAATTAGCTCAATCGCCAGAGCACCATCCCGGCGGGATTGATTCAGCGCAGATTTAAGTAAATTCCTGGCCTGGCGCATACTGCCTTTATAGGTGCGGATCAGCCCCATGACACAAATCGATACACTCTTGGAGCTTTCCGTTGCTTTTTCATCATTGATTACTTCTTTGCATATCTCCAGGCATTGCTTCCACTCGCCGGTGCGAAAGAGCACCCAGGACATACATCCCAGGCATAAATGCGCCTGAATGTCAACGCCTTCCTGGCGGCAATAGTTATAAGCTGTGTAATACGCATCGCGGGAAGAGCTGTAGTCGGAGGCATACTCCAGGGTGCTGCCGAGTCGGCGATATACTTCTGATGCCGCTTCGCTGAGATTATGAGCCAGCGCGATTGAGAGCGCATTATTGACTGTTTCGATACCAACTTCCGATTTGCCCTGCATGGAAAGCACATTCCCCTTCAGGGCTAACGCGCGGGACTGGATGTCGAAGCGTTCTGCCTCCCGTGCGAGGGAGTCGGCCCGGTCGCACCATTCAATCGCATCTGCCAATCGATTGAGGCCGGTGCTGCGGGAAGCGGCAGAGAGCCATTCCATTGCTGCTTCTCCGGGCATTTCGGCAATTTCAAACGCTTGTGCCGCGGTTTTACGGGCATTCAGGCTAAGTTCCCAGCTGCCCAGTAAGCCATAGATGGCTGCGAGCTGCTGCTGTACTTCACCACGCCGGGGATGATCTTTGGTGAGAAAGTTGCTCTCGGCGACTTCCCGGAGAGCCCGCACAGCGTCGTTAAGCTGACCGTTGATTTGGGCGCATCTGGCCAGTTGCTGCAATGTTGCGAGGCGATCCATTTCTTCTTCCCCGGCCGGCCAGATTTCCAGTGCTTTGTGGCCGGAGCGGACCGCATCGCCATAAGCATGAAGATGGCAGGCAAATTTCGCCGCGGCGATTAAGGCTTTCCGCGCTTTCGGTAATTCATTTGCTGCCAGCCAATGGTCAGCGATTGATTCCGGCGCTGCCCCTTTCTTCTCCAAATACTGCGCAATTTTCCCATTCAGGGTGCGGCGGCGGGTCCAGAGAATATCGCTGCGCACCGCATCGCGGGTTAAGGCATGGCGAAAGGCGCCTTTACCCGGTTCCGCTTCAAAGATCAGCTGGCGGGAAAACAGCTCATCCAGTCCTTCTTCGCTGCCGGATAATTCCGTTATCAAAGCGACATCAAATTGCGTACCGGCGACAGCGGCGATGGTGAGCTGGTTGCGGGCGGCATCGGAAAGATTATCCATGCGAAGCAAAACTGCATCGCGGATGCTTTCCGGGATCGGTACTTCATCATAGGAAGGCAATGTCAATCCCTCCTTACTTTTCCGCAGCTGGTTTTGATCGATGAAAGCCCCGGCAAGTTCTTCTACAAACAGCGGCACACCGGCAGTCTTCTCAAAAATGATCTTTGCCAGACGGGCAGACGGCGCTTCTCCAAACACACGCTGCATCAGTTGTTGGGATGCTTCTTTGCCCAGCGGCTCTATAGATATCTCATTGAGCTGGCGCCGTCGCCGTAACTCATTACGCACCCAGCGTAAGCGGTGGTCACGAGGAATTTCATCGCTTCTGTAAGTGCCCAATATCAATAAGGATTTATTCGCCAGGTGGTCGGCCAGTGCTGGTAGAATTTCCAGTGTTGCGTCGTCTGCCCACTGCAGGTCGTCTAGAAAAATTGCTGCCGGGCCGTCGCAAGTAAGTGCATCCAGGGCAGTGGCAATCGCTGTCACCAGGGTATCCCGGTCAGGGTCTTCCGGTGCTGTCCCTAACTCCGGCAGAATCAGGGCGAGATAGGGAGTAAGACTGCCACAGTCAATAGTTTGGGAAGGCTGGCGACGCAGAAAATTTCGTAAAACGGCAGTGATGGGGCCATAAGCCGGGGTGGTTTCCTGCTGGGCCCGCCCGGTAAAAACGTGGAGCGGACTTTCTGCTAAGCACTCTTCCGCCAGCATTGTTTTTCCCATACCAGCTTCTCCGGAAAGCAATACAATATTGCCATTTCCGGAAGCTGCTGCATCAAAGAATGCCTGCAATTGTTCGGTTTCTGACTGTCTGCCGATGATGATAGGTTTCATAGTGAAAGCCGGTAATAAAATTATACTTAACCGTCTTTTTTGTAATAATACATAATACGGCTGAAAAACAAAAATTAAAACCGATATGTTGGTAAGTCTGGAATAAAAGTCACATTCGCTCAACGATGCAGCAAACACTGTAAAATTATAACGCCGCGAGCGTCTTTAACAGTGGGGCGGAAAGTTTTGTAAACTGGCCTACATCCTCTGAAAAAATAGTTGTCTATTTTTCTTTCGCAGATGCCTTATTTATCTGCGTTCCCCTCCATCCCCCATCGGGCATGTGCAGGTTATTGCGCATGCCCGGCTATTTTGCCCGGGAAAGTTCCCGGGCGCGCTTTTGTGCCGCCCAAACTGCTTCCTTTAAGCTATCACCGAAACCGCGCTCCTTAAATTTTCGAAAGGCGGCTTCAGTCGTTCCGCCCTTGGAGGAGACAGCGTTAATCAATTCCTCCAGCTTTTTTGGCGACTGATTCATCAAATGAAAAGAGCCGAGCATGGTTTGTTTGACGAGCATGGCGGCTACGGATTCTTCCAGGCCCATCTCGATACCGGCGTCGATCATATTTTTTATGATGTAGAAGAAATACGCCGGGCCACTGCCGCTCAGTGCCGTTACGGCATCAATCTGGGATTCATCTTCGAGGAAAATGGTACGGCCGGTTGTATTGAGCAGGTTGTCGATAATGCTGATTTGATGGATATTCACTGAGCTACTGGCGGAAAATCCGGTGACGCCCATGCCCAACTGCGAAGGAGTATTCGGCATGGCTCGCACAATGATCTCATGGTCCAGGGCATCCGATAAGGTTTCCAGAGTGATACCGGCCATCACAGATAATACAACATTATGTGGCTGCAGTGATTTTTTCAGCGGTTCGATGACACTGGAAAAATCCTGAGGCTTCACTGATAAAACGATAACCCCAAAATCAGCCAGTTTGTTGTCGATTTTGCTGCTGATTTTCCCAAGGTCCATTTTTCGGAGGTTACGGGCATGGTTTTTATCTTTGGCAATAAGCATAAGATTTTCCCGGGTAACCAGGTTGAACTGGAGAAAAGACCGGGCATAGGTCAGTCCCATATTCCCACAACCGATAATTGCAATCTTAAACATGGATAAAACCCTTTTCACTAACGTTTATTCAACTTATGTAGCGTTTGGAAACACCAAAGTTGAATAAAATGTAGGTGGGATTCAACCCCTTTTTTATTCGCGGGGAAATCGGCGGGAAAAATTGAACGAATAGCTGTGATTTGAAGTTGGAAAACCTTCTCAATATCCAATGTCCAAGGGATACTTGAGCATTGGATATTGTGCGTTGGATATTGGACATTTAGTTGTTATTCATAATGCCAATCGTCAGGACAAAAGCCCGGTCATCATAATCGTTAAAGGTTGTGCTGTAATCGAGATTGATCATTACCCGGAAATTATAGGTACGAAATGCCATTATTCCACCACTGATTAATAGTTCCATCCCGTCTCATGAAAATCGTTGTTAATGTAAAAGCCGTTTTCATCGTAGTTCTCGAAGCGGTAATCATGTTTTACGAAATGAACCCCGACGCCTCCCCCAAGATAAGGGGTAAAATCTTTCGGGGAGAATAAATACAGCGCACCAACATTTAAAGCGATGCCTTTGCGAATACCAAAGAGGCCGGTAATAGCGAAATCGCGACTTTCATAGATTCTGCGAAAATCGAAAGCAACGACCCGATCCTCATCATCAAAGCCATTGGTGGGATAAAGGTAGCCGTAGGATATTCCCCAACTGCCGCGAAATTTCCGGCTGCGCGGTTCCCAGCTTTCCTGCTCGGTCACCAATCCTACTTCCACGGTTTTTTCGACCGGCTGTTGTTTGACGACGCTGGCAGCGATTCGTTTTACCACCACATCAAGATCTTCTATGTACAATGCGGTAATGTTATCTGTTAACAATATTCGCTGACTGGCAACATCGGCAAGGGTGTACTGAACGATGATCTTATCACCAAGGCGATTAAAGGCTCCGAAAAGCACTTTGCCAGCATTGAGTGATTGACCGATATTAAACGCGCAATCAATTTCGCTGCATCCGCTGGAATCAATGAATTCGGAGATGCGGGTATCGCTGACGAGGGTGTAAGTGTTATACTTGAGAATCTCCTGCTTCAACAACTGGTGGGTAGTGGCGGCAGAAGCCTGGTCGATATCTGCGGCATGAAAAGGCAGCACGGCGAGGGTGGATTGTTGAGCAACTAAAAAGCTAGAAATTTGAATTATAAAAACGACGCTGAAAATATACTTTGACATTTTCTCCTCCGGAATTGGTCTGTACAAATCTTATTCCAGAATCGTGCCAAATTTTTTAAATTTTTTGAGGTAAAAAATGCCCGAATTACGGCCCTTTCAGAAGTAATTCCCTGAAAGTTAGCTGATTGTCGTCATTCTTGTCGAATTACTGTCGATAAAAGTATCCCTTTACACCGCTGGGCGGTCAAACATTCCCAGGAGGTTATCGCGGTAAGTGCGGGTGAGGAATAACTCGGTTTTATCTTTCATGATGATCACGTATTCGCCATGGGACCAGCTCTGAAGGCGACTTATGCGCTCTACGTTTACAATCTTTGAACGATGGATGCGCACAAA
>JAUIFT010000102.1 GCA_030430345.1 Calditrichia bacterium
AATCCAAATTTTCTTTTTTTTTCCTCTTACAATCCCTTAAAATAATTTTAACACTTTACATTATTTAAATTTTAATTTTTTTTAATAAGATTATTGTTGAATTTTTTATTATGCAAAGTTTTCATTCTTAACCCCTTTTTTGCAACAACATACAACGGCTTAGCGCCTCAAACAAAACGAACATTTTGAGCGATGTTGTTTCATCTGCAAGCCACTTGGATAAATTCCGGAGATTTGCTAAACTTGCCCAATACATTAGAGTTATGAGTGAATTAAGGTGGATTTCAGAAATGAAAACAGGTCCAAGATTTAAATACTTTAATAGTTTTATGATTGGCATCTTTTTATTGTCGGCAATTGTTCAGTATAATGATCCGGACCCATTGCTTTGGATTGTTGTTTATAGCATTGCCGCCCTGGTTAGCTATCTGGCCTTCTCGCCTCGGTTGGAGAAACGGCTGCCGCTTTATCTGGGCATTCTCGCTTTCGGCTGGGCAGTTTGTCATCTTCCTGATGTCTGGGGGAGGGTAAGCATTGGTGAAATATTTCAATCGATCGAAATGAAGACAATCGCGGTAGAAAAAGCGCGGGAAATGGGCGGTTTGCTGATTATCGGGACATGGATGTTCTATCTCTACAGTTATCTAAAAAAAGTCCACACTCCCGATGGTCGGTAATCGATTTAAGAACGGGTATTATCCGAAAAGTATGAAATAAGATAACTAAAATGATCAATAGACGGACTGGCAGTATTTATCTAAAGATTTCCTGTAATCTCCATTGCAGAAATCACTTTATTCGCTTATTTTAGGAAGAATTGTTTGTGGTCGCAGGACCGTGCTTGATCACTAGCAGAAATATTACAGTGTCTTTGAAAAGCAATCATTTTAACTGACAACTATTCAGAGATCAGAAAACACGATTTCTGGACGCTTCTGGAGGGGCGGGCTGTAGTCGGTTGAAAACAAGCGTCAGATGCTGTTTTGTCATTTTTCACAACAAAATGGAGAATCCCGTATGCGCTGGAGAGGTAGAAAGCAAAGTTCGAATGTAGAAGACCGCCGGGGAAGTGCCCCTCGCAAAGCTATTGGCGGTGGTCTTGGTACGATCTTTTTAATTTTAATCGTTTGGTTACTGGGCGGCAACCCTCTTGCATTGCTAAATAATATGCAAAGTGCCGGCACTAGCAGTAGCGGTAATTATCAACCATCAGCAGAAGAACAGGAATTGGCACAATTTGTTTCTGTTGTATTACAAGACACCGAAGACGTTTGGCATAAACTTTTTCAAGCTGCCGGGTCCCGCTACCAGGAACCGAAAATGGTACTCTATAGTGGCGGTGTACAATCTGCCTGTGGCTTTTCCAGCTCGGCAACCGGCCCATTTTATTGTCCCGGTGATTACAAAATGTATATCGATCTCAGCTTTTACAATGAGCTCCAAACTAAATTTCGCGCACCAGGCGATTTCGCGATGGCTTACGTTATTGCTCACGAAGTCGGTCATCATGTTCAAAATTTACTCGGCACCAGCGACAAGGTAATGGCCCTCCGTAATCGCATGAGCAAAACCGAATTCAACAAATACATGGTTCGCCTGGAATTGCAGGCGGATTTCTATGCTGGTGTTTGGGCGCATCATGCACAACGGCTGAGCAACATTCTGGAAGAGGGGGATATTGAAGAAGCTTTAAATGCGGCGAGCGCCGTCGGTGATGACCGCATTCAAAAACAAAGCCAGGGCTATATCGTGCCGGAATCTTTCACCCATGGCACCTCTGAACAACGGAAGCGTTGGTTTTATAAAGGATTTAAAAGCGGGGACGTAAACCAGGGGAACACCTTCGAAGCGACATCCCTCTGATTATTATAAATTTCCATGCTTTTATTTCTGGCGGATAACGATTATTTTTCACTGCTTTGGTTGATCAGCCGAAGCAGTGAACTGAAATGATTTAACGATGAAATCCGTCAAGAAGGAGACCTACGTTTTGGCCGCAGATAAAGCAGATCTGGCATCACTTCGAATAGATAAATCCAACAGAGAATATAGCGATACAGGCAATGGCGGCAACCGAAAATGGCTGGTTGTTATTGGCCTGCTTCTTGTGCTGGCAGCACTTTACTTTAGTGGTGTTTTCGATTCCCTATTTTCCCCGGCAGTGAAAGTACAGATGACCCGGGCCACACTGCAAACTGCAGCACAAACCGATGCAGTCCTCACCGCCAGTGGCTATGTTGTCGCTCAACGGAAGGCATCGGTTGCCTCCAAGGGCACTGGCCGCCTGGTATACCTCGGCGTTGTTGAAGGCGACAAAGTAAGCAGCAACCAGATCATCGCCCGGTTGGAAGATAATGATATTCGCGCTCAACTCGATGAAGCCCGCGCAAACCTGAAACTACAGGAAGCGGAAGTCGATATCGCCGAGAACACCTTTTCCCGGCAGAAATCATTGCTGGCAGCGGGTGCCAGTGCGAAGGCCGATTTCGAGAACGCCGAAGCGCAGTTAAAACGGGTAAAGGCCTCGATCGACCTGGCAAATGCGCGGGTTCAAGCTGCAGAGGTTGCGCTGGAAAATACGCGGATCCGCGCCCCCTTTGATGGCACTGTGCTTACCAAAAACGCCGATGTCGGAGAGATCGTTGCCCCATTAGCCGCCGGAGCAAACTCCCGCGCAGCAGTCGTAACGATTGCAGACATGACTTCTTTACAAGTCGAAGCAGATGTCTCCGAGTCCAATATCGATAAAATTCGCCCGGACATGGACTGCGAAATCACTCTTGATGCTTACCCGCAGCAACGCTACGCGGCTTACGTCGCCAAAATTGTGCCGACCGCGGATCGTTCCAAGGCCACTGTTCTGGTCAAGGTTGGATTTCGTAATTATGACAAACGGGTATTGCCGGAAATGAGTGCGAAGGTGCTTTTCTTGAGCGGCAAAGAGCGCACAGCTGAACCGGAAGCACCCCGCCTGGTAATTCCACAATCGGCATTAGTGGTCCGCGATGGTGTAACTATTGTTTACAAGGTAGAGGACGACAAAGCAAAAGCGCATGCGATTACCATCGGAGATAAAATCGGCAACTTTGTAGAAGTAACTGCAGGCCTGCAAAGCGGGGATCAATTGATTGATGCACCGGCAGCAGCGCTTACCGACGGCAGCGCAGTCGAAACTGAATAAAATTGTGAGGCATTGAATCCTCACTGACATGTTTAACGATGGAGAACTCATGTCCAAATTGATTGAAATCAAGGGATTACACAAGTCTTATTGGCGGGAAAAACTCGAAATTCCCGTACTAAACAATATTAACCTGACCATCGAAAGTGGCGAATTTACCGCCCTGATGGGGCCATCCGGATCGGGCAAAACTACCTTGCTAAATTTGATCGCCGGCATTGACAAACCGTCGCAGGGAAGTATAGCCATTGACGGTCAGGAGATTAGCAGTATGGATGAGAGTGCACTGGCGAGATGGCGGGCAAATAATGTTGGTTTTATTTTCCAGTTCTACAATCTTATTCCGGTGCTGACCGCCTTTGAAAATGTGGAATTACCGCTGCTTCTAACCAAACTTTCCAAAGCCAAGCGTAAAGAGCAGGCGGAGTTAGCACTAAAAATTGTTGGTTTGGCCGACCGAATGGACCATTATCCCAAACAGCTTTCCGGGGGACAGGAACAGCGGGTGGCGATAGCAAGAGCGATTGTTACTGATCCGCTGATTCTGGTTGCGGACGAACCGACCGGTGACCTTGACAAAGCTTCTGCAGAGGACATTCTCAACCTGATGGAGCGCCTCAACAAAGAATTTGAGAAAACGATTCTAATGGTTACTCACGACCCGCACGCCGCGGAGCGTGCCCAGGTTTTGCATCACCTTGAAAAGGGAGACCTGATCAAATCCGACAAAAAAGCTGCTCAGGAGCAATAAGATGAAAATCATTAAATTAGTTTTCAAGAACGCCCTTCGGCATAAACTGCGCACTATTCTGACGATTCTCGGAATTAGCATCGCCGTCTTTGCCTTTGGTTTACTAAGAACATTCGTTACCTCCTGGCATTCCGGGGTAGATGCTTCCGCAGCAGACCGTTTGATCGTCCGCCATGCCGTCTCGTTCATTTTTCCTTTACCTTCGGCCTACACCAACAAAATAAAGAGCGTCGATGAAGTTGCTGAAGTTTCCTACGCGAACTGGTTTGGAGGCACCTATATCGACAAAAGCAATTTCTTCGCTCGTATGGCGGTCGATGTGAACACTTTTTTTAATGTCTATCCGGAATTTGTGCTGTCGGAAGAGGAGTTAACAAACTTTAAGCGGGAACGAAACTCCTGCGTTATTGGCAGCAAACTTGCCGAGCAATATGACCTGGAAATTGGCGACATCATGACGCTGGACGGCGATATCTATCCAGGAAAATGGGACTTTGTAATTCGGGGAATTTATGAACCGAAATTCAATTCTACCGATGCGAATCAGATGTTCTTCCATTGGGAATATTTGAATGAACGCATGAACCAGGAATCACCGAGTCGGGCAAATTTTATTGGCTGGTTTATTGTTAAGGTAGCCAACATCGAGAATACCAGCGAAGTTTCGGCATCGATCGACCAGGTCTTTAAAAATTCAACGGCGGAGACCAAAAGTGAAACCGAGCGTGCCTTTCAACAAGGATTTCTGGCATCCACCGGGGCAATTATCTCTGCGATGAATGCCATTTCTTTTGTTATCGTTGGCATCATTATGCTCGTATTGGCAAATACCATGATCATGGCTGCGCGCGAAAGAACACGTGAATATGCCGTATTGAAAGCACTGGGATTTTCCGGAACGCATCTGACGACCTTGATTTTAGGAGAGTCGACCTTGATCTCTTTGCTTGGAGGTGCTATTGGTCTAACAATGCTCTTCCCATTTGTGGATATCTTCGCGCAGTTTATGCCAAAAGGATTTTTTCCGGCTTTTTACATCGAGTCAATTACACTGGTGCTTTGCATGGTTGCCGTGCTAGCAATCGGTATAGCCTCCGCAATTTTTCCGATACAACGGGCTGTTTCTACTCGAATTGTTGACGGCTTTAGATTTGTGGGTTAAGTCTTTTACATAATTAATAAGCGCTGATAAGGGCAAATGTTTCCTTCGCCCTTATCCCGATTTGAAAACTTTGCATAGGAATTCAAATGTCTATTCCCGGTTTTAGAAGAACACCATTCATTTACATGATCAAAAACTTTCGCTCCCGCAAACTGACAACCGTGATTACGATTTTAGGGATTGCCTTGGTGGTGTTTGTTTTTGCGGCAGTGCTAATGATGGCATATGGCGTCGAGAAAACACTCGTTGCCACTGGCGAGCCTGACAATGTCATCGTGGTGCGGAAAGGCTCCAACGGGGAAATCTCCAGTATTGTCGGTGGTGATGTGCAGGGCGTTATTCGTGCAATGCCGCATGTCGCAAAAACAGAAACCGGTGAATTGTTGCTTTCCGCCGAGCCGGTTGTGGTGATCAATCTTGACCGGCTGGAGGGGGGCATTGGTAATATCACCGTGCGTGGTGTAGAGCCACTTGTACAAACCTTGCGAACAAATGTTAAAATTATTGAAGGGCGAATGTTTAATCCCGCTTTACGGGAATTGATCGTTGGTGAATCAATATCAAAAAGATTTAAAAATGCTCAACTGAACAACACGATTGAGTTCGCCGGCAGCAGTTGGCAAATTGTTGGCATATTCACAACGAATGGCAGTGGCTTTGATTCTGAGATCTGGGGCGATGCGGTTCAGATGATGGGCGCTTTTAACCGGCAAAACACGGTTTCGACGATCACATTCAAGCTGGATGACATCAACAACTTTGAGTCATTTCAGCGCACAGCTGCACTGGACAAACGCCTTCAGGAAATGGATATAAAAATTGAACAAGCCTACTTTGGGGAGCAATCCTCATCGCTAACCTTCATCATCCGGGTTTTAGGCATCATTATCACGGTAATCTTCAGCATCGGGGCGACGATTGGTGCAATGATCACCATGTATGCCGCGGTAGCCAACCGAACCGTGGAAATCGGCACCTTGCGGGCACTGGGATTTAGTCGCACAAGTATTTTGACCGTGTTTTTGACGGAATCGTTACTTATCGCCTTGCTGGGCGGGGGAATTGGTATTCTTTTAGCCTCGTTTTTACAAAACTATTCTGTTTCCACTCTTAATTGGCTTTTTCGTTTGCTCTGAACCCGACAATTATTATCGCTTCTCTGGTTTTCGCTTCGCTAATGGGCGTTTTCGGGGGCTTTTTACCTTCTATCCGGGCGGCGCGTTTGAAGATTGTTGATTCCCTTCGGGCGGGATAATCTACAGTAATTAGTGATACCGGGTCGTTGGAACATAGCAATGCCAGGTTGCTTCCTTGTTTTTCCTTTCCTGCTGGACTTGCGTCCGGTGTTATGGGCACGTCCCTGCTGAACTTTTAGGTTGTGCACATTTTGGTGATTTTTTTGCCGATGGTCAGGGAGGCCGTTGCCGCCGGGGACGGGGCATTGAGGACGTGCACGATGTTGTTATTCTGAATGATTTGAAAATCGTCGACAAGATCACCATCACGGGTAACAGCCTGGGCGCGCACGCCACTGCCGCAGCGATAGACATCTCCGACTGAGATTGAAGGCAATAATCTTTGCATCGCTTTCACAAATGCAGTTTTTGAATACGAACGCTGCATTTCCAGCAGGCCCATTCGCCAGTATTTTCCGGCGAGTTTCCGGAAACCCGGATAGCTGAGCGATTCCCAGGCATCCTTCCAGCGAAAGCTGTAGCGTTCGTATCCTTCCCGCCGTAGTGCCAGCACGGCATTGGGGCCTGCTTCTACGCCACCTCCGATCATCGGAGTAAAATGTACGCCTAGAAAAGGGAAACGGGGATCCGGCAGCGGGTAAACCGGATGGCGAATCATATTGGCCTTTTCTTCTCTGAGTTGATAATATTCTCCCCGAAACGGAATTATCCGCAGCTTTGGCGTTTCTCCGCACATTCGGGCGATCCGATCCGATTGCAACCCGGCGCAATTGATTAATTTTTCACAATTTACCTGAGTGTTTCGGGTTTTCACTACGATCGTCGTTTCTTTGGTCAAAACTGCCTGAACGCGATGATTGCAAAGGATTTTCCCACCAGCATTCGTAATCAACTTGCTCATTACAGCCGTCACCTGCCGGTAGTCCACAATGCCGGTTTCCGGCACCCAAATGCCTTGCAGGGCATTGATATGCGGCTCTAACTCCCGAATAGCTGCGGCATTCAATACTTCTGTCTGCAAGCCGTTTTTCCGGCCGCGCTCCGCGAGTCGATTCAATGCAGGCAACTCTTCTTCGTTTACGGCGACAACCAACTTTCCGCAGCGGCGATGGGGGATGCCGTGTGTTTCACAAAACTCGTACATCGCCACACGCCCCTCCCGGCAGTTAACTGCTTTTGCCGAGCCGGGAGGATAATACAGTCCGGAATGGATGAC
>JAUIFT010000103.1 GCA_030430345.1 Calditrichia bacterium
GGAATTCCCCAATTTATCAATAAGTCGATTTTTCCGACTGCTCTGGCTGTTATTATATCAATTTTTTCCGTAAGATCAAAATTTTCATGTACTTTTTCTATTCTTTCATTTACTATCGTGATACCGGAAAGTTGCAATTCGCGAATCACATGCTTCAAAAAGATTGCTTTTTTCCGGATGGAATCGTTCATGACGATGTCTAGGTCAGGGCGAATTATCTTCAACGGGATGGCCGGTAAACCACCGCCGCTGCCAATATCGAGAATTTGGGCATCCGCAGGAATCTTGATAAAACGCAGGGGAATGATTGAGGGGAGGATATGATGCTCGTAAAGCAGGTCGACATCTTTCCGGGACACCAGGTTGACGCGTTGATTCCATTCCTGCAACAGCGCGCAATAATGCGCCAATTGGGTACGCTGCTGCACGGTAATTTCCGGAAATAATTTTTTTAGGGATAAATCCATATATTCTTGTGTTCTTTTGTTTTTCAGTCGTCATATCCGCAGAGAAAATTCATGAATTTTCTCTGCGGATACGACGACCGGCAACGGTTTTAATCAATCACAATCCCCACCGGACAATGATCCGACCCCATCACATCGGACAGAATAAATGCCGATTGCAACCGGGGTCTTAATGCCGGGGAAATGCAAAAATAATCGATCCGCCAGCCCACATTCCGGGCACGGGCGCCTCCTATGTAGCTCCACCAGGTATAATGACCACCGCCGCTTTCGAATTCCCGGAAAGTGTCGATAAACCCTGCCGCAAGAATATTGTCAAATCCTGCCCGTTCCTCATCGGTGAAGCCGGCGTTTTTGCGATTGGATTTTGGATTAGCAAGGTCGATTTCCGTATGGGCAACGTTCAGATCCCCGCAAAAGATCACCGGTTTATTTTTCTCCAGTTCCTTCATATAAGCCAGAAAATCCGGATCCCAGGATTGACTGCGGTAATCCAGCCGGAGCAAACCGCGCTTGGCATTCGGTGTGTAAACCGTTACCAGGTAATAGTCGCTATACTCGGCAGCGATCACCCGGCCTTCGGTATCATGCTCGGGAATATCCATATCATTTTTAACGGACAAGGGCTCTTCTTTAGTGAATATCGCGGTGCCGGAATAGCCTTTTTTTTCTGCGGAATTCCAGTATTGATGATATTCGGGTAGATCCAACTCTACCTGCTCCGGGCGGGCCTTGGTTTCCTGAAGACAAATAATATCCGGGTTACTTTCCGCCATAAAATCCGCAAACCCTTTTTTTTGCGCGGCGCGGATGCCGTTAACATTCCATGAGAGAATTTTCATAATGCCATTTCTGTAAATGTAAAGTTGATGTTTTTAATGCAGTTAATGCCCTTCAGGAACCTTTTCTGCGAGAAATTAATAGAATAAATAATATGATCTCTTCCCGGCAAATTTCAAAGTGATTTATGGTGACGATCGGTTGATCGATGATCGCGCTGGCAGCTAAAAATAACATTCTAAATTTTCGAAACCAGATTTGTGATTTACTTTTCGAATTTCTCTTTCAGAAAGGCGTAAATAATATGGTTAAGAGGAGCACCTTCGCGAGAGGATGAAGAAGGTATATGATCCCCGCTGCCGGCCATTTGCATCTGCCGAAAGCAAATTTAATCGGGGTATACGCCTGCCTTTCCGGAGAAAGAGAAATAAACCCATATTAATCAGTGAATCGAAGATGTTTACAGAACATGAGAAATCCAGTATTATGATGCCAGGAAATAAGGTCATTACCATCTTATTGGTAGAGGACAATGCCGGGCACGCCCGTCTGATCGAAAAGAATTTACGCAGAGCGAAAATATTTAACGAGATTATCAAGTTTTCCGATGGTCAGCAAATCCTTGATTACTTTTTTCAACGGGACTTTCAACAACCGATGCCTTCGCTGGTATTGCTGGATTTAAATTTACCGGTCATGAGCGGTTATCAGGTCTTAAAACAGATGAAGTCCGATGCGCGCACCAAACACATTCCTGTGGTCATTCTTACCACAACGGAAGAGCCGCACGAAATTTCAAAATGTTATGAACTGGGTTGCAACGTGTATATCACCAAACCGGTTGAATATGATGAGTTCTGCGAAGCCATTCGTAAACTCGGCCTTTTTCTTTCCATTGTTAAAGTACCGGAAAAGGATGATTAATATGGAAAATGGCACCCCAATTCGAATCCTCTACATGGAAGATGATCCCGGTCTGGTACGGCTTTTTGAAAAGCGCATGGCGAAAAAGGGATACGTTATTTCCATTGCACCGAACGGCCGGGAAGGACTGCGGATGTTTAGCGAGGAAGGCCCTTTCGATATGCTGCTGGTCGACTACCAGATGCCGGAGTTGAACGGATTGCAGGTTCTGGAAGAGTTGATGACCAACGATCCGCGTCCGGCAGTTATTATGCTTACCGGCGCCGGCAATGAAGAAATCGCCGTTGAGTCCATGAAGAAAGGCGCTTACGACTATATTCAGAAAGATATCGATGGCCGCTATTTTCGCCTGTTACCGATCGTCATTGAAGAATCGGTAAAACGCTATCGCATGGAAGCGGAAAAACGCCGGATGCAGCAGGAACTCAAAAAATATGCCCAGGAGCTGGAGCGGAGTAATAAAGAACTACAGCAATTTGCCTATGTGGTATCCCATGATCTGAAAGAGCCATTGCATACGATTCAAGGATTTGCCAAGTATATCGAAGAAACTTATGCGAACGATATCGATGAGCAGGGGACTGAATTTCTCGGCTACATCATTGAAGGTACCCGACGGATGGAGCGGCTAATTGAGGGATTGCTGGAATATTCCCGGGTAAAATTCAAGGGCATTAAGCTGAAGGACATCGACAGTGGTGCACTCGTCGATAATGTCGTCAAGGATTTAAAAGCAACCATCGATAAACGTTGCGCTAAAGTGACTTACGAATCGCTGCCGACCATTCGCGGCAATGAACGTCAATTAAACCGCCTCTTCCAAAACCTCATCGATAATGCCATCAAGTATTGCCGGGATCGCAAACCGCAAGTGCATATCCGCGCGGAAAAGCAGAAAAATGCCTGGCAATTTAGCGTGCAGGACAATGGTATTGGTATCGATCCCCGCTATGGCGAGAAGATTTTTGCCATTTTCCAACGCTTACACAGCAAGGAATTTTCCGGCGATGGATTGGGGCTGGCGATCTGCAAAAAAATTGTGGAAAATCATCGCGGTGAAATTTGGGTTAAATCCCGCTATGGTGAAGGGGCGACATTTTACTTCACTATACCGGACAGGGTGAAGCATATTTCATGAAAAGATTCTGGACATCCCCATTTTGGTCGGCCCTGATTGCCGGCTGCGCACTTGTCTTTATCGTCTGGAGCATCTCCCTGATCCGGAACGTTACCGCCCACCAGGAAACCCTGAAAGCACACCTGTTAATTGTTAATGACCTGATTTTGCTGGAAAAAAATATCCGCGGATTTGGGGATATGATTTACCAGGATCCGCTCCCCGGCCCGGAAAGCTGGCAGCAAACCCGGGATGAATATCAGCAGACTCTCGATCAAATTCGATCCTTCTCCCATAAATCCGTGGAAGAAATTGACTCGGTGCTTACAGCGATTGATTTTTCCGTACAGCGAATGTCAGACCGTTTTTTAATGATGCAACGTGGCGATTCATCTCTACGCGGGAATGGTCGCCTGGATATTGTTTTTCATGAGGAAATGACCCATGCTGCCGATATGGTGAAGCGGGAGATCGACGGTTGCCGGGATAAAATAAACACGCTTTCCGCTACATTAACCAGCGAATGGCAGTCATTGAATATTCTTATTCTGGTCTCCTGCTTGTTGGCTATTTTGGTTGCCGCTATTCTTTATATCTTCCAAAAAGACATCGAAAAACGCAAGCGTGTGGAGGCGGCCCTTCATCAAATTACTGCCGAGTTCCGGGCGATGTTTAAATCGATTCCCGATGCGGTTGTGTTTACCGATATGAATTATGAAATCATTATGGTCAATCCGGCCTTTAGTAAGCTGTTTGGCTATCAACCGGAAAAAGTAATGGGCCGCAACCGCTCTATGCTATTCGAAGAGTCCGAAGTGATTTTACCAACCCCATCCCGCAATGGTGACGTGCAAACCAAACCGTTTGAGATCAACTGCCTTAGTTCGGACAGCCGAATGTTTATCGGAGAAAGAGTGGACATGCTTGTGCAGCAGGAAAGTAGTGAAATGGGAATTATTACCATCGTGCGGGATATTACCGAACGGAAGAAGGTGGAAACCGCCGCCAATGCCGCGCATGAGAAGCTGGAAATGTGGGTGAATGAACGCACTGAAGATTTGATGCGCGCCAATGAAGAAGTGAAGCGTTTTGCCTATATCGTTTCTCACGACTTACGCGCGCCCCTGGTCAATATCAAAGGGTTTGCCGGTGAGTTGCGCCATTCCGTAGGAGAATTAAGTGAAATGCTGACTGAGCGCCTGTCCGATAATGCGGATCCGGCCATTCAGGAAATTCGCGATATCCTCACGGAAGATATTCCCGAATCTTTGCAGTTTATCGATTCGTCAGCCAGCCGTATGGGCTCTTTGATCGACGCTGTGCTGAAACTTTCCCGTCTGGGACGCCGGGAATTGCGCTTTGAGCAAGTTAACGTTCAGGAAATGCTGCAGAAAATACTCGATAGCCTGGCGCACCAAATTGAGTCTCATAAAATCGAAATCGTAATCGGGGATTTGCCAAATGTCACCGCGGATCCGACTTCGCTGGAGCAAATGATCGGGAATATTCTTGTTAACGCGATTAACTACCGGGAAGAGGGACGTCGTCCGCGGATTATGATTAGTGGCGAGCAGAGAGATTATGAAGTAATGTATTGCATCAGCGATAATGGCCGGGGAATATCCCTGGAAGATATGTCGAAAGTGTTTGAGCCGTTTAGCCGCGCCGGCCAGCAAAATGTGCCTGGCGAGGGAATGGGGCTCGCTTATGTTAAAACACTGGTGCGGCGCCATGGCGGCAGAATCTGGTGCCATTCAAAGTTGGGAGAAGGCACCCAATTTTATTTTACCCTTTCCAATCATCATAATCGGGAAGCCGAACCGATTATCACCGAAGTCGCTTCGGATGAAGCGCTTTAGATAAACAATTTTTATTCCCCCAAATTTTGAAAATTTTCGCTGATTTCGATATTTTAATATCATACATTGATTTTCAGGGATGATCAACAATCGGACAGGAAGTTATCGCTTTTTAACGAACCGGGCCGATACAATGCAAAAATTCCCCCAATCTCCCCAGGCCTTAGCGGGCGAAAAAACATTCTTACAAACATATCAACAATGGTTGGAGAGTGACGGCGAAGAAGGGGTGACACCGGACGAGCAGCGTAATTTTCTCCAGCAGCTTGCCATTGCCTGCTTCCGGGAAAAGCGATCGGTCCGGCTCAATGAGTTGCCAGTCTATAGGCACCTGCCGCGCACGAATTTTGCTGAAAATTGTCCCTTCCTGAAGCAAGATGCTGATCATCGCTATGATTTCGTAGCGCAATCATACCTGCTATATTTTATGGTGCATGCGTTCTGGGAAGCCCGAAAAGGGAATGCCGCTTTTCCGGTTACGTACAGCGAATTTAGCGCTGACATGCGTGAGGCCTTAAAGCAATGCGTTGTTCATGATAGCGAAAATTTACGGGATGTGGACTTTCGGGGCATCGACCTCAGCGGCATCGATCTTAGCGGCCGGAGATTGAATCGCGGTAAATTTAACCGGGCAAACTTGCAGAATGCTAATCTGAAAGATGCCAACTTAACTGCGGCGATTTTTAATCGGGGGAATTTGAGTGGAGCGAATTTGAATGGGGCGCTGCTGCAGAAAGCGCGTCTCAATGGTGCTGTTCTCAATGGCGCTGCCCTGATGAATGCAGACCTTCGTGATGCCGCATTGGTCGAGGCAGATCTTTCCGGTGCCCGCTTAAGCGGAGCGAACTTATCCGGCGCGATTTTGATTCGTGCGAACCTCAGCGGCAGCGATCTGTGCGGATTGGTACTCGCCGGGCTAGATTTACATGAAGCGAATCTTTCCGGGGCGAATCTTGCCGACAGCGACCTGCGCGGGGCCAATTTGGTGAGAAGCTCGCTGAAGGGAGCCAACCTGACAAATAGTCGATTGAACCGGGTCAACCTGATTCAGGCGGATTTGAGCGAGGCCAATCTAAGCGGTACGGATTTAAGCCGGGCGAACCTGAACGGGGCGGTGTTTACAGATGAAACATCGAGTATTCTGGAAGCTATCCGCTGATTATCCCATTAGGCAGTCTCGGGAAGACCATTCCGCTGGCGCAGTAAAGCCGCCAATTGCAGTAACGATACCGGCCGGGAAAAATAATATCCCTGAAATTTATTGCAGGTGCGGTTAAAGAGCGTCTGCAATTGCGCCGCGGTTTCCACGCCTTCGATGATAATATCCTTATGCAGGTTTTTCGCCAAGGCGAGGGTGTCATCGATAAAGTCGCGATTCTCCGGAATCTTATCCATTCCCTGCACATAGGACTTATCCAGCTTCAGGGTTTTTGCCGGAAAGTACTTCAGGTAAGCCATTGAGGCATGACCGCTGCCGAAATCGTCGATGGCCAGGCGAATGCCCAGAGAGCGCAGAATACCGATATTCTGAAGCACGTCCTGATGATACTCCAGGCAAACGGTTTCTGTTAACTCCAGCTGAATTTGCCGGGGATCGACCGCCGCCTGGCGAACAATCCGGTTCACCTGCCGGGCAAAATTGGCCCGGTTGAGCTGCCGGGCGGAAAGATTGACCGAGATGAATAATGGTTGATCGGTTTGTTGTTGCAGGATCTTAAAATCCTGAATGGCTTGTAAAAAAACCCATTCGCCGATTGGCACGATCAGGTTGCTGTTCTCGGCAATCGGTATAAACGTTTCCGGAGAAACAGCGCCAATTTCCGGTGAATTCCAGCGAAGCAATGCTTCCATACCGATGATTTTTGCAGTGCCGTCGTCTGTCTGATGAACAATGGGTTGGTATTTGAGGCTAAATTGCCGGCCATAGGCATCCTGATGAACCAGGTCCCGCAGCCTGCTTTCGATAAATGAGACCATGCGTCGTTCCCGATAGTAGTAGCGTTCGAATGTCCGCTCCGCAATATGTCAGAAGAATGCGCGCTGCAGTCCGCGATGCACGGCATCTCCCTACCCAACTTCTCTCCATAAATTACCAACTGGTGGTAATGCCCCATCAATAAGGGTTTAATGTACTATTTTTTCAATAAATAGCAAGAGGAATTCCGGGCTTTTTTCGGGCGAAAAGAGGCGATTTGAGCGTCTTCTACCGGCGAATTTGTACTGATTGTTTTCGTTT
This sequence comes from Calditrichia bacterium, assembly GCA_030430345.1. The sequence goes on from JAUIFT010000103.1 coordinate 7,384, forward strand.
GGTTCGTTGATGATCCTGGGGGTCTGATCAGAAAAAAACCAACTGAACCGGTAATCGTTAGAAAGTCTTTCGCTGAAGATGAAACCTTTTCCGGTTTTCCGCGAAATATTAGGTCAT
>JAUIFT010000104.1 GCA_030430345.1 Calditrichia bacterium
CCGCGTTGCCTTGCGGCGCACCTTTGCCATCATTTCTCACCCCGACGCGGGTAAGACCACCTTGACCGAAAAGCTGCTGCTGTTCGGCGGTGCCATTCAGCAAGCCGGTGCCGTCAAGGCGAAGGGCGAAGCGCGCCGCGCCACCTCGGACTGGATGAAGGTGGAACAAGAGCGCGGTATTTCGGTCTCCTCATCGGTCATGACTTATGACTATGAGGGCGTGACCTTCAACCTTCTGGATACGCCAGGCCACGGCGACTTTTCTGAAGACACCTACCGCACCCTCACCGCGGTGGACTCTGCCGTTATGGTGCTGGACGCCGCCAAAGGTATTGAGGCTCAGACCTTCAAGCTGTTCGAGGTCTGTCGCCTGCGCGATATGCCGATCACCACCTTCGTGAACAAGTTGGACCGCGAAGGCCGCGATCCCTTCGACATTATCGACGAGGTGGAACAAAAGCTGGCGATCGACGTGACCCCTGCCTCCTGGCCCATCGGTATGGGGCGCGCCTTCAAGGGCGTCTACGATTTGATCAATGACAAACTGATCCTGGTCGAAAACCATGCCAAAGGTCGCATTCCGTTGGAAGGCGCCGCCTGCCAAGGCACTGACGATCCCAAGTTGGACGAGTTGCTGGGCGAAGAAGATGCCGCCGCGACCGCCTATACTGCCTGGGGATATGGCGGACAATACATCTATGTTGTGCCTGAAAAAGAGTTGATTATCGTTACCACTACCAACTGGCGGGGGCTCAGCAGTGATGGAGGACCAGCCCCGCTGGAAAAGGCCGGATTTGACATTATTGTAAATCATATCGTTCCGGCTGCGAATTAATCGTCACTTTAGTATTTGAACATTTTTCAGGATGATAAATCTGTTTGGATAATTCCGGCATTGATGCTAAAATATCTCCAAGAGGAGATATTCAATGAATTTGCTGAAAGTGTTTCGGAAGCTGATTTTAGTTCAATTTGCGCTGATGTTCCTGACATTGATTGTAGTATTTGTTGGAGATTTAAGCTATCCGGAAGAAATTGCCATAATGAGCGAGCGCATCGATACTTTTTCGATGTTCAATATTCCGGAATCGGTTATTTTGATAACCAGTGTTTTTTTGATGGCGGCAGTAATTTTTGCCTATATCAGCCTCTATCGCTTAAAAACCTACGGCCGCACGCTTTTTGTTGCCTTGATGATCTTCGGATATTTTATTACGCCGGTTTTCTTTCCGTACGATCTCAATACCGGTTGGGAAACTGCGATGGATTCGCTGATAAATACGATCGATGGTGCATTGCTTTGCCTGATTTTTCTAACCCCGGTGAAGGATTATTTTCAGGTAAATACCACAGATAAGACTGCCGAAAGTGAAAAGTATTTTTAAGCATTCTTAAATTGGAACTGAGCTTTCCGCCTGATGAAAATAATTCAAGAATTCCTTTGGCAATTCTAATATCACTGAAAACTTAGTGAACCTATCCTATTATAATTTCATAGACTTGATTCCTGCGAACGGCCTGCCTATATTCAAAATGCATTGAAAATTCGAGCGATTCAAGACAGGTAAGCATAAAAAATTACCCCTGGAAAGTGATGATTTAATTGACCGGGGTCAATGCTTGAGTTGGCGGGTTACGGTATCTTTTGGCGCAATGATGACATAAACGGAGGTAACATGAAACGTCTGGTTACGTTTGCACTGCTAATTTGGCTGCTGACCGGAAGTCTGGCTTTGGCACAATATTATCAACACACGCCCAATGTTGGTGGTGTTAACTGGAGCGATCAGGTTGTTCGGGCAACCGGATATGGCGCACCAAATCCCAATATGCCTCCCGGCGCACAGCGGGCCGGGGCAATTGAGGCCGCAAAAATTACTGCGCTGCGCAACCTGCTGCAGGTAGTGAAAGGAATGTTTCTGGATTCCCAAACAACCATCGAAAATGCGATGGTGTCCAGCGACCGTATCGAAACCCAGGTTTCCGGTATCGTCCGTAATTTCAGGATAGTTGATACCCGTTATATGTCTACCGGGGATGTCGAAGTTGATGTCGAAGTGCCACTTTCCGCATTTTATGATATGGTTTCCCAGTTACCCGGCGGCTTACCACCCACCGTTAGCGCCACCCAACCGGTGAATAATGCCAACAATCTTTCCCAAAATGCCGCTTACAGCGGTCTGATTATTGATGCTGCGGGATTACGGGCCCGCCCCGCACTGGCACCAAAAGTTTTTGACGAGGCCGGAAATGAAGTATACGGCACCGGCTATGTTGGCCGCGATTATGCCATTCAGGTTGGCGTTGTCGGGTATGATAAAGACCTCAATCGCGCGCGCAGCAACGAAAGAGTCTCTGGAAACCCGTTAATTATTAAAGCATTGCGTGTTGAAGGGCCGAATAAAACCGATTTGGTTATCAGTAATGCCGATGCTGAGCTGATTCGGCAGGCAGCAGTTACAATGAATTTTCTTGAGCAATGTAAAGTAATGATTATTCTAGACTGAGGGTAAAAACATGTTAAGAACATTTTATGGGCTATTGATTGCCCTGGTAGTATTCCTGTTCAGTTGTGGCGGGGGACAAAAAATCCGTCAGGCGCAGTCAGTTGTAGACAGCCCGGACATCCACTATCAACGCGGTAAAGATTTATTCGACAGGGGAAATATAAGCGATGCGCAGTTTGAGTTTGAGCAGGCAAAAAGTCTCGACGATAAATATGCGCCGGCTTATGAAGGCCTTGCCCGGGTTGCACTGGAAAGCGGAAATTTGGACGACGCGAAAAAATACTCGGATAAATCTCTGGATTTGGATGGGAAATGGGTACTGGCTCGTGTCGTCCGTGCCCGCATAAAATCCGAACAGGGAGACAATGAAGCTGCCATCAAGGAAGCGAAAAAGGCGATTAAAAACGTGCCGGAAAGCTCTGTGCCGGATAAGAAACGCGCCAATGTGGAAGCACATCTCGCCCTGGGCGATATTTACCGGGCGGCCGAAATGTATCAGGATGCCCAGTCTACCTTCCAGCAAGTGCTGGAGATTGACCGCCTGAATATGAAAGCGGATAAGGCAATCAAAGAACTCGCCAATTACCAGTCCGCAGTGGCCGGACAGCGCCCGGAACTGAAAAAAATTGCCAGCCAGAAAGAAATTACCCGATCAGACGTTGCTGTGCTTTTTGCATTGGAACTGCCTTTGGAAAAAATATTTCGGGAAGCGCCGCAGGGCCAGGCTGCTGGTTATCGCCCTCCCGGGGAAAACGTAATGGGCAGCCGGGATAGCCAGGAAGATGCAGAAGATTTACCGGCGGATGTTCCCGCTAATCACTGGGCAAAATCGTTTATCAAGGAAGTGTTGGCGAAAGGCGCAATGGAAGCAATGCCCGATGGTAAATTTCACCCGGATGATTATGTCAATCGCGCCGAATTTGCCCGTTTGATGGAAAAGTTTATGGTGCGTTACTGGAACGACCGGGAAATGGAAACCAAATTTTTCGGAACGCCATCACCGTTCAGCGATGTGAACAATACCAGTCCGGTGTTTAATGCGATTATGGTCGTCAGCACCCGGAATCTCATTCCCGGTAATGATGATGGCACTTTTCGTCCCCTTGATGGCGTGCATGGAACGGATGCGTTGAATATCATCCGGAAATTAAAAGCAGACCTCTAAAAGGCAATTACCATGAAAAAAACATTCTTGTTTACGCAGGCCGCCTTTATTGCGGCCTTTATGTTGTTTACCTCTCTACAGGCGCAGGACGTTTCGGGTGGCCAGGAAGTGATTGCGAAAGGGCTTGGCGCCATTATTAACGGCGATGAAGCGAAGGCGGCAGATGATGCGCTTGGCAGCGCGCTGCGGAATGCAGTGGAGCAGGTTGTGGGTACCATGATCGAATCCAGTACTTTAATCCAGAACTACCAGGTCGTCGAGGACCGTATCTACAATCGCACCCAGGGGTATGTGCAAACTTATGAAGTACTTAGTCAAAATAAGCGTGGCGATAACATTCTGGAGACAACCATTCGGGCAGTAGTAAAGAAAGGGAATTTAGAGGAAGATCTTGCCGCTATTGGATTACTAATGAGCCGGAAAAATAAACCGCGAATAATGGTTTTGATTGATGAACGGAATATGCATCATCATTACTTTTACTATAACGTGGATCTGAATACCTCTGCGACGGAGATCACCAATAAATTCCTGGAAAAAGGGTTCAAGTTTGTCGATGCCGCAGTTATTAAAAACAAACTTAATAAAGATGCCGTTATGGCTGCTATTTCCGGCGATGCTGCTTCTGCACAGGTGATCGCCCGGGAGAGCGGCGCGGAAGTGTTGTTGATCGGATCGGCAGTTTCCCGGGCGGCGCGGGCGTCTTCCGGAGTGATCCGCGACGCCGGAATGGTTTCCTGCCAGGCCTCATTGAATTTACGGGCAGTTCGCGCGGACGATGGCAGTATTATCGCTACTGCGGCCCGTCAGGCGGCAGCTGTGCATGTCGATCAGATTGCCGGGGGCACTCAGGCGCTAATTAAAGCATCCGGAATGGCTGCGGAGGAATTGATCGGAAAAATTCTGAAGGTATGGGAAACAGATGTTTACTCCGGCGCTACCGTTCAGGTGCGGGTACTTAATATCCCATCATTTAATGATTTACTCAGATTTAAAAATATGATCCAGACTTACGCGCGGGGAGTTCAAAATGTTTACCAGCGCGATTATAGTGGGGGAGCAGCGCTCCTCGATATTGAACTGAAAGGCAATGCTAATCAACTGGCCGAAGAATTGGCAGTCAAATCATTCGACCCGTATAACGTTGATATTGTGAATGTATCGCAGAATACGATCGTCTTAAAACTGGGGATGACTGCCAGCCAATAAAAAAGTGAAATGAAAGGAGGCGCAATGAAAATTTTGCGGATGTTTTTTTATTTGTCATTAGTAGCAGTGTTATCAACATCAGGAGCCCTGGTTGGGCAAAAACTGGATAATTTGAAGAAGCGTGTGGCGGTTGTGGATTTTGAAGATCGCGCGAGATATGGTCATTACATTGGCCGGGGGCTTTCCGATATGCTGGTTACAACCCTGGTAAAAACCGGGAAGTTCATTGTTGTGGAAAGAGAACAACTGGATAAAGTGCTCGCAGAGCAGGGACTGGGTATGAGCGGCGCAGTTACCCCGCAGAGCGCCGCCGCCGCCGGACAGTTGCTTGGCGCGGAAATTATTGTTACCGGCAGCGTTTCCGAATTTGGGGAAAAGAAATCCGCCCTTGGTGGTCGTATCCCGAAGATCGGCGGCAAAATTAGTAAAAGATCCGACCGTTCGGTTGTAGATATCCGCCTGGTGAATACGACTACCGGGGAAATTATCATGGCGGAAAAAGCCGAAGGTAAAGCCAGTTCCACCAGCCTGGACAATATTAACCTGCCGAAGCTGGACTTCCGTAACCCAACGCACTGGGATCGTACCCTGGTTGGAAAGGCTGCCCGGGAATCCGTAGAAAAATGCGTGAAGATTATTGACAAAGCCATGAAGAAATTGCCCTGGCAGGGAAAAATTATCAAAGCGAGTGAGGACGGAACGATTTATATGAAGCCGGGCTCGGAAGGCGGCGTTAAACCAGGCATGGAGTTCGTTGTTTATGGCAAAGGTGAAGAGTTGATCGATCCGGATACCGGTATCTCCCTGGGGAGTGAAGAAACGAAGATTGGCAAGATCAAGGTCGTTTCCGATATCGGCGAAGGCAAAGCCTGTAAGGCGATTGTCGTCAGTGGCAGCGGATTTAAAGCCCAGGATTATGTTCGGGTTAAATAAATTCCCTGAGCATCGTGCTACTGAACGGTCTGATCGACCTCAAAATTTTTCTCTTCGGAAAGAACCGCTATTCGGCGGTTCTTTCTTTTTTCCGGTGAGGGAAAAATTGCATCGTTGGATTTTTGTCTGTAATTTGTTTTATTATTAAGGATTTATCGGAACAAGATGCGCTCTTAAAACGTGATATTCGGGAGCGTTGTAAAAATAGCAGGATGCTCTGTGCCGTTATAAAGAACGGATTCTAATTCTATTATTGCCAGAATGGAGAAATACATGCAGAAATTTTTGCGCCTGATATTCATCCTACCATTATTGTTTATACTTCTTGCCTTCACCGATACTGCCAAGGAACCAGTGGGTAAAATCACCTTTCCCTTAAATCGTGTTTTTGTTATTCCGGCCGGTAGTGCTAACCTCAATTATGCACATTTTAATATGGACGTTTATCCGGGGGACAAGATTGAGACCAAGCGCGCCAGCCGCTGCGAAATCACCCTTTCCAATGGCGATATCGTTCGTATTGATGAGAATTCCATCTACACCCTGGAAGAAATTGAGATTAAAGCGGAAGTGGTAAAAGCGCAAACCAACTTAAGCATTGGCCGTTTATGGGCGAATATTAAAAAACTTTTTTCCGATGATGATTATTTCAAGGTTAAATCGCCGGCAGCGGTGATCGCAGTGCGTGGTACCATTTACCGTATCGATGCCAATGCCGATACAACGACCCAGGTCGTCGTTTATGATGGGGAAGTGAGTGTTTCCGCAGCTGGGGAACAGAGTGGCAGGGCTACCACCGGTCAGCAAGTAGCACCACCGCAGGAAGTTGCCCCTCCCCAAGAGGTTGCCCCTCCCCAAGAAGTTTCCGTAGAAGCCTGGACGCAGATCGTAGCGGCACAACAGCAGTTGCTGGTGCGTGGCAATGGGACCTTCGAGCAAGTGTCATATAATGCCGAGGAAGACGCCAAATTGGATTGGGTTCGTTGGAATCAAAAAAGAGATGCCTTGCTGGGGCGCCGTTAGGTCACTCTCACCAGCAGCGGATAATTAGCTTTGGGGCATATCCGCTGCTTTAAAATCTGCCAGGGTTAAATCCGCCGGAATATCGATCAGGTAAATATTGCTTTCATATTCGAACACTATCCGCCGCGCATGTTTATCGGCCACCGCCGCAATTTGATGGACACAGGCGGGTCAGATCGACAAATTCCCCTTCCATCCATAACTGAATCTTGGAAAAGAAATCTTTGGTAACTCCCTGATAATGAGTTACAACGATGCGTTCGCCATTATTGCTGGCGGACAATGCGGGCAGCTGATTGGTCGAAATTAATTGCCAAAGCGCTCGATGCTCCCTGGTGTTAAGGTCCTGGTAAATTACGTCCAGTAAAAATCGGTTTTGGTTTTCCTGGCTATCCGGCTGGGCAAAAAAGAGCACGCCATTTTCCCCGCCATAATGAAGTATATCCTTGTAAGGAACGAGATCGGTAAAGGTATTTCCGGCTATCCCATCCGCAGAGAATCTCTTGTTTTCGATAAGGATTTCATCGTTCACAGAGCGGGGAATGTAACGCAGCCATTTTTTCTTCAGATTGAAGGGAATCCGGGAAATATTGCCATTTTCCGTGGAAATACGAAAAAGTCCGACACTTTTTTGCAGATAATTATAGCCACTCAGAT
>JAUIFT010000105.1 GCA_030430345.1 Calditrichia bacterium
TGACTGCATGTATCCAGCAAAACAGTGTAGAAGAAGCGAACTTACTTATACAACAGTTTAAGTATGAACAAGCCAGTAACATATTGCAAAATATTATAGCAGCAGACGCTAGCGATTCAGATGCACTTGCCAGCCTGCTCCGAATATATACCTTAACCGGGGACACGCTGTCGCTTAACAAGCTCCAGCAAAAACTCACCTTCTCAAATGCCGGGGCTGTCCGGATGGCGCTTGGCAAATATTTTTTTCACACTGGTAAATTTGATAGTGCGGCATACCAGTTCGCCGGAATTGACCCCGATTCCGTATTCTCTTTGGAATCACACCGCTGGTTTAAGTTCGCCTTAAAAGGAATGCATGCCCGGCAGTTGAGCGAACTTGCTGCTCAGTTCATGCAACAGGGGATGTATGATGCGGTCATCAATGTCAGTAATGAGGCAGATGAAGTATGGCAGGAAATTCAGCATATTTACGCCCGTATCCCTATACTGACGCAGCGTGCATTAGCAAAACAATACCTGGGGGATTTCCAGGGCGCTGAGCATGATGCCCGGAAAAGCTTCCAAATATCCCAAAAAAGCGGCGATTATGTTCTCAAAGCGCAGGCCTTAAAAGCAATGGGGATTGTTGCAGACGGTAAAGGAAATTACCTGGACGCAGCTGTCCACTTTAAAGCGGCAGTCAGTTTTGCCGATAGCGCCGGTGCCCGGGGCAGGGAACTGAAACTGAGAACAGCCACCAACCTCGCCAGTGCCAAAAATGAATTGGGCGACAGTCAGGAAGTAGAATCGACCTATTTATGGGTTTGTGAGGAAAGTAAACAGTATCATTTAACCGATACGCGAATGGTAGCTATGTATAAGTTGGCAAGGTTTTATCATCAGTTGCAACAATATGACCGGGCAATTCTATATCATGACTCTTCCAGCGCACTGGCTGCAACCCTGGGGAATTTAAACCTTGAGGCTGCAAACCTGGCTGGCATTGGCGCCATTCATTTTTTTCGTGATGACTATGAACAAGCCATTTCTTCTCTCCAAAGATCAAATGAATTATACCATTCCCAGGGCCAAATCGGCAACGAAGCCCGGGGTAAGAATATGCTGGCGCAGGCTTTTATGTATATGGGGCGATATTCAGACGCATTGACTACGGCGCAGGCAGCGTTATCAGCTGCCGAAACAATTACTGAAGACAAAGACACGGCCATACGCATCCGTTTTGTCATCGCCCAAATATATGAATCGCAAGGAGATACCGCCAAAGCCATCAGCACCTTGGAAGAGATTTTGCCGCTGGCCCGTGAAATACAGTCGTATGAAATGATCGGGCATATTATCAATGCATTGGCAGTGTTCTATAGCAATTCCAATATTTTGCCCACTTCAGCAGATCAACTGGCAGCGGCGATTGTTGATGCGGAAAACCAACAGTATCCCTATCTGGCAGAGAAAATTCGTTTTACCCTGGCTAATGTTGCCGCAAAATTGAAAGATTATTCCCGTGCGATAGCCCTGCTGAATACGGTTATACAGAATGCTACTGCCATCCAGGATCTGGACCTGGCTGGCAACGCCTATGAAAGCCTCGGGGACATTCACCGTGAAGCCGGCCGGAAAAGGAAAGCATTATCGGCTTATGAGCGGGCAGTCGCAGCGCGTGAACGCATTGTTAATCGGTTAAAAAACGAGCAAAACCGGGCAAGTTATTATGAAAAAATAAGATATCTGATTGAAAAACAAATCGACCTTGCATACCAGCTTGGCGATTATGAAGCCGTTTTTGATTATATTGAAAAAGCGAAATCCCGCACTTTCCTGAGCCTGTTGGCGGGGCGTGAATCAGCCCTTGCCGCCAGCGCTGACAGTGCAGTTAGCGGAACGGCGCATCGTTTACGGAATAATATTGCCAATCTCCACGCGCAAATAATGAGCGAATATTCAACGACCACTAACCCGACTCAGGGGCCGGGTTTTCGAGCGTTGCTGGCGCAGATCGATACTGTAGAAGCAGAATATGCGAATTACATGAAGGATTTAAAATTAAGCGACCCCAATGTCAGCGTCCTTTTAGCGGATTATTCTGTTGGTGTACGCGATGTGCAGCACCATATACCTGCAAAGACACTCCTGCTTCAATATGCTGTACTGGAAGATTACCTTTTAATTTGTGCCGTCACGAATCAAGAATTAAGCGTTTTCAGGGTTGCTCTTTCGCGTAAAGAACTGCGCCGGGAAATCAATGGCTTAATCGGTCAGATGCAACAAGACCGGCTGGACGACCATTTTTGGCGTACCCGGTCCCAATTTCTAGGGCAGGTATTGTTTGACTCAATGAATGTGAATGGTCTCTTAAATGAAATCGATTCATTAATTGTACTACCAGATGATTATTTGCATTATCTTCCTTTTCAAGTCATAGTTCAAGGCGAAGGATTTATAACCAGCCGATTTATCATCAATAATTACCCCTCAGCCAGCATCTTGAATCTGTTGCATTTTCCGACAGCAATTCCGACATACCAGACTGTCTTAGCAATGGGATATTCGCAAGGGTCTCTTCATTTTGTAGATGCGGAAGTAAAAGGCATCAAGAACATCTTTGGAGATGATGTCCTGATAGCAACAGGGATGACTGGTACCAAAAAGTACTTTAAGGAGAGTGCCGGCCGCGTTGATGTCATTCATATTGCTGCCCACAGTATTCCTTCAACTGCAGATCCCCTGTTATTCGCAATACAACTGGCACCGGATAGTGTTGATGCGGGACGACTTTATGTCCATGAAGTATTTGGCCTGAAATTAAAGCGCTCGCTGGTGGTGCTGAGCGGATGTGAGACCGGCGTGGAAAAACACTATGATCGAGGTGTTTCTGCCGGTGGTGAGGTTATCGGATTAATCCGGGCATTCCTATTTGCCGGCGCCAGGTCGGTGGTTTCGACTTTATGGAAGGTGGATGATGAAGCTTCCGCGGTATTTATGCAGCATTTCTATCGTGAATTGCAGAAGGGGCAAAAAGCGGCAACCGCCTTGCAGCGCGCGCAACAATCGATGATCACTAATCCTAAATTCCGTCACCCCTTCTTTTGGGCCGCTTATGTTGTATCTGGGGCATAACTCCAGAGAGCAATTATTCAGATTACTTTTTGAGCAAGTAATATTTACAGCCCCTCCTCCACTCGTTGCCCGCACGCCGTTCACCGGGCGCTACGTCCCTCGCGCCTATTCTCTGCGTTCGGCCAACTCGTTTGTTCAAGCGTAGCGTTCCTGCGAAACAGATAAAGCCGGGATGAACTGTCAACTGACTACGGGACGAAAACCAACCGGAAGCCAACAAAGTAGCGGCGGTCGCCGGGGCCGAAGCCGTAGCGATCCGCCGAACGGCAACCCTGCGCGAAGTCGATCCAGCCACCGCCGCGCAACACCCGGCGCGAACCGTTTTTCGGACCAGGAGGATCCTGCACAGTTCCTTTTTCTTGGCATTCCTTATAATATTCTGCACTATACCAATCCGCACACCATTCCCAAATATTACCGTGCATGTCGTAAAGACCCCAGTTACTCGCCTGTTTTTTACCGACCGGGTGGGGTTTGCCGCCTGAATTTTTTCTGTACCAAGCTATATCATCCAGTTTGTCGAATTAATCACGTCTGCTGAGGCCGAGGCCGGTCCGACAGGCGTATTCCCACTGCGCTTCCGTGGGCAACTTTCCGCCAACCCACTTACAGAAAATATAAGCATCGAACCAACTTACCATTATCACCGGCTGGTTTTCAGCTTCAAAAAAAACTTCCGTAGTCTTTTTCCCAGCGCTGGCGATGCCCGGGATTAAAGCGCTGGTACTGCCCCATGGTCACCAGATAGCAGCTCACTCGAAAAGGGGAAAGTTTAACCAGATGAACAGGTTCTTCTTTATCTAATTGATAACTTCCCATTTTATATTTCCCCGTTTCGATCTTCGCAAGCCGCCAGAAGTTATCTTTTTTGAAGGCTTGCTTATGAGAAGCGAATTACCGTTCTTCTGGCCAGTAAGCGAACATCCCTTGACTGAGCTGCCCGGCTTCCGATGTGCCGATGGTCTGGAGCAGCGCATCGCAGTGGTAAAGCACCTCGCTGTCCGTCTCCCCGGTAAGGAAAATACCGGCATCGAGTATTTCCCATTCTTCGCTGAGGTTCCCGCGGATGCTGCGCACTATCTTCAACCGCTCCTCCCGCTCGATGCGCCCGGTCCACCATTTCCGGATCACTGCATGATCGACCTTTTCAGGATCGACATCGAGATAACAGCGGGCGGCGAGGGTGGGGCCGGCCTCAAAGAGCATTTCCAGTATCGGGGTGAGCTGAACGAGTAGCCCGACGGCAAGGCGGTTCACTTCCGTCCACAACGGATCGCTGATCCACTGCAGGGGATTGCTCCCCGCCATCTCCTTCTCAATGATAGCCGTGAGAGAAGATTTTGGCCCGGCCTTCTCTTCCCACAGTTTTATTAACCGGGAGAGCCCGGCAGCCAGTTTGCGGGCGGCAAAAAATTCCCGGAAGGTGTTGTGTTGAAACTCATAAACCCGCTTGGCATTGGTCTCGCACAGGTTGGCGCTGCCCCGGTGGATCCCATCGATCAACCATAGCAGATTATTAGAACCATTCTCAGCCCATCAGTAGCGATATAAATTATTGGAAATTTGATAAATATAGTCGTTAGCCAAATAATGATAAAGGGATTTTTGTTTACCAAATGGCATTCAAAATTAGAAAAATCCATTTTTCTCCGTCTGTATTATCTGACAGTTTCGTTATTCAGCGACAATGGGAATAGAGTAATTGCCTGGCAGCGAAGATTGTATTTCTAAATTCCCGCGCATACTTGCACTGATAATACCGTAGGGTATTCTGTTTTGGTGGAGGCAGTAAAAAAGCCCCACTATTTTGAGTGAGGCTGCAATTTAAACAAGGGTAGCCTCCTCACGCCATAAAAAAGGCTTGGACACCGGATATGGCGTTCAGAAGCATACCCCAAAATGGGTGTGTATAGCATAAGTCTATATCCATTTTATACTTGTGTCAAATTCTGCATAATCCTTTCCGGCTTGTCAAATCCCTTATATACTTAATTTTTAAGGAGGCTCTCTTGCATCCTAGAGGTCCCCCAATAAAAAAGACCCTGTTCGCCGTCAATCGAGCCAGGGTCTTCAAAAGCACGCTTCCGTGGTGTTTTGTGTGGAATCAAAGCCCTGAACGGGTATTTTGTTTCCACACCACGGGGCTTTCTAATGTATGCAAACTTTATACGCGAACCAACATAAATGGAGAACAATCATGAAATATAAAATTGTTGAGAAAACATTTTCAATCCTGGCTGGCTTCACCGGTTGCATCATTTCTGTTTTTATCATTACCGGATGCCAGTTTGATTTCACCCCACGGGCGCTCCAAATTTATAAGCAGCACCCAATTGTCGTATTCCTTGCTTATGATGTCAGCATATCCGCCCAGGAAGTAGTCCCTGAAATTACCCCCTTAGCCATCGACACATTGCTATCTCTCGTGCGCTACCGTTCCGGGGAATTCGGTTTTACCGCCATCGGTGAAAAGAAGCCGCGTTTGACCTCGCTGCGCTTTATGCCGGAGACCGGCGACATTCGTAACCGTAAACGCAAAAAACAACTAAACAACCGGCAGCTCTCCCGGGTGCGCCGGGAAGTCTATGAGATTATTCGCGACCGTTCCGATAAACGCACCCATTTGTTTGATGCCCTGGAGTTATCGCTAACCTTTCTTTCCGAGCCGCATTTGCCGGACAGCGCCAACAGGTTTTTGATTGTCGTCAGCGATTTCGAGGATGACGTCCGTAATCAGCAGCAACGGCAGCCGCTGCAGGTTCCGGAGAATATTACCGTCCTGGCGCTGGGCAGCGAGCCGCTCGCGATCGAGAAAATATTGACTCCCGGACCCAATGTCATTCCCTATACTTCATTAGATGGGGTCATCCATTTCTTAAACCAGGAGAAAAATAATGACTAGCAAAGATGCCTTTTCCGCCATGGAAAAGCAGGCTCGCACGACGCTTTCGATCTTTCGGCGTTATATCAATGGTCCGAAACATCCGTCCATTGAAGAACTTACCCAGCAAAAGATCGCCATTGCGGTATGTTGTCTAATTGCAGCAGTCGCTTATTACTTTACCGCGCAGGCTGAAGCCTATCTGGGCATGTCTAATTTACACGGCTCTTTCGGCAGCGAAGGATGGCGCACCGGTGTGTTTGCTATCCTTGGGGCGGGATTGTTCAGCTCTTTACTTTTATCGGAGTTAATCCCGTATACACGCCTTATCACCCATAGCGTTCCGGCGGAAACACCGGAACGCTTGAAAACACTGATCGGACAGGTGCTTGGTATAAAATCTCCTAGCTTCAATCAACAAAACTGGCTAGCCTTTATTACTGTCGCCTTCATAACGGGCATGCTTGCCTTCATTATATATACTGCGGTTCAGAATAATCCTGATTCAGAGAACTGGCTGGCAATCACTCTGCCTCCATTGTTGTTCTGTTTGGACACCTTGTTTGGTATTGGACCTGTTTGGTTATTGGTTTTTACTATTTTGCGCTGCCGTATGTATTGGAAGCGCTGGAGAGCCAACAGGAACTACACCCGGCTGGAAGCATCCTGGAACCTGGTTGCCGAACTCTACAGCGGTGCCCAGGAGTGGTATTTCCAGGAACATCCGGAAATAAATCAGCGGCCGGAGATGGTGCCGCCGGTTTCTCCGCTGTGCGCCTTCATTATCACTCATCCCTGCCATGAAAATATTGTTATACCAGAGTCCATTATCAATCCGGTTAACAACACCGGCGGCAATACCGGAGATGGTGCACTTCCTGAAGATACACCGGATGTCATGCCCCCAAATCAGCCAACTAGCAATGGTGCAGCAGCGGCTGTGCCGCCGAAGAAAAGTGCTGAGGATAAAAACAGTAAGCCTGAAGCACCGGATACTCCCCTGGACAATCCGGCGGATCCGGACTCAGATGCCAACGATGTAACCTTTTAAGGAGAACAATCATGGGAAATTTAATGCTTGGAAAAATGATTTTTAAACTGTTGTTCGGCGTTGCCAAAGCCACGCCAAAAGCGGCGAAAGCCGTTAAAGCAGTTAAGATAGTATCATCCGTCGTCATGGACAGCATCGAAAAAATCGAACCGAAAATTACGCAGCCAGTCCCGCAAACTGTCAAAAAACAGGAGTTGAAGAAAATTTATCAGGCGCAGAAAAAGCAGGTGGCACAGTTCTCAGAAGTATCCAGCCAGGTGCCCTACGTGGTTTGCCGAACGACTGTCCTCGGCAGCTATCTCAGTGAAGCGGACTGGCAATCGATCGCAACGGAAGGGACGAGTGAAAAAGAAGTGCTCGCACGGGTCGAACACGCTTTTGATCGAGAGTTACATGGACGTATCACTCGTGCCGTCCAACGCAGCGGCTTTGTTAATG
>JAUIFT010000106.1 GCA_030430345.1 Calditrichia bacterium
GATGCTTGATGCCTAGAGGGCCTGTTGACATTCGGCCAGTATCGCAAATTTTGAGCGATTTTCTTGCCGAATACGGCGATTTTTGAGTCGCGATGCAGCGTATCTCGCGAAAAATGCAACAAAATTCGGCGTGAAAAGCGCCAAAAAGTGGGGTGTTGGATGAATATCAACACGCCCTAATCCTATCGATTTTGCAGGGGAGCTACAATGAGCGTTACCAGAATTAATGAATTCCTGGCGCAGGAAGGCCAGGGAGACGCATTGCGAAAACTGATACAATCTTTTCAGGGAGAGATTGAGGCATCCCGGGGATGTCAATCCTGCAAAGTTTTGCAAAGTAAACAAAATGCCGATAGCGTTGTGGTAATTGAAGTATGGGATTCTGTTGAAGATCATGAAGCCTCGGTTAAAAACATTCCGGTCGATGCATTGCAAGCAGCGATGAAGCTGTTAGCGGCACCACCCAAAGGTGAATATTTCCAGTAGAGCGTTTTACAATTAATCTTGATATATTGTTATGTCAAGAGTGTTGCTTTTAAGTTGTTTTTGAACAGTGCTCAATTTTTAATAAACATTTGTTTGTTCGATCTACTTTTAGGAAAATCCGAATATCAGCAATATTTTTGCTCAGTAAGAAAGGCATTACCATGAAAACAGAACAACCTCAATACGACTTTGATTACGTTGTTATTGGTTCCGGGTTTGGCGGATCAGTTTCCGCACTCCGTCTCGCAGAAAAAGGCTACCGGGTCCTTGTGCTGGAGAAAGGGCAGTGGAAAACGCCTAAAGACTTTGCGAAAAACATCTGGAATTTAAAACGCTGGATGTGGCTGCCGGCCATGCGTTTTTTCGGCATCTTCAAACTGACCTATTTTCGTCACGTAGCGGTGTTGTCCGGCGTTGGGGTCGGGGGCGGTTCGCTGGTTTATGCGAATACGCTGCCGGTGCCGAAAAAGAAATTTTACACCGCAAAAAGTTGGGCACATTTGGCCGATTGGGAAAAAGAGCTGGAAGATTTTTATCCCCTGGCGTTACGGATGCTTGGTGCAACGCCAAACCCGGTCTTGCAAACCGGTGATCTTGCCCTGAAAAAATTGGGCGAGAATCTTGGACTGGCAGACAAATTCCAACCGACCAATGTTGCCGTTTATTTTGGGAAAGCGAACGAAACGGTAGATGATCCATATTTTGACGGTAAAGGGCCGGCACGAACCGGCTGTAATTTCTGTGGCGGCTGTATGGTCGGATGCCGTTACAATGCTAAAAACACACTTGACAAAAACTATTGATATCTGGCTCAGCAACTGGGGGTGAAAATTCAGGCAGAATCTGAAGTGGTAAACGTAGTTCCGCTCGACAGCGGTGAGGGGGAAAATGGCTATCGCATAGACTGGCAGCAATCAACCCGGCTATTTAAGAAGAAAGGCAGTGTTACCTGCCGGGGGGTGGTATTTTCCGCTGGCGTTTTGGGGACGGTGAAATTGCTACTGAAATTGAAGGATAAATCTTTGCCGTTTCTTTCCGACCGGGTCGGGGCTAATATCCGCACCAATTCCGAAAGCCTTATTTCCATTACTACTTTGAAACGGGACAAGGTTTTGTCAAAAGGGGTCGCAATTGGTTCGATATTGCATACCGATGAAGACAGTCATTTGGAACCAGTGCGCTATAATGCCGGCTCCGGCTTCTGGCGTTTGATCGGGCTGCCTATGGTTCATGGGAAAACAATGGTCAAACGTATCGGAAGTATGTTTTACGATTTTGGGCGTCATCCCGTAAAAAATATGAAAGTTTATTTTACTGATGACTGGGCAAAGCGCACTCAAATTATGCTCTTTATGCAAACGATTGACTCTACATTGCGTTTTACCAAAGGCCTTTTTGGCATGAAATCGAAGATGGAGGATGGCGATCCACCAACCTCTTTTATCCCGGAAGCATTTGAGCTGGCCGATAAATATTCGGAACTGATCGATGGCAAGCCGTATGTGCTGGCGAGTGAGGCAATGATGGGGATTCCCACCACTGCTCATATACTTGGCGGTGCGGTCATGGGGAAAAATAGGGGAGAGGGCGTAATCGATAGTCAAAATCGGGTTTTCGGATATCAGAATATGTACGTCTGCGATGGTTCGATGATATCCGCGAATCCCGGTGTTAATCCTTCTTTAACGATTACTGCCATATCTGAAAGGGCTATGAGTAAAATTCCGGAAAAGAATCCGGAAGCTGTTGCCACTGTTAATCCTGAAGAAGCGCCTGTGTTGTAAGACTTCCCTTTGCGTTCTTTTATGTGTTTCTTAAAACTGGTAAATCGCAAATCAATTTTATATTACAGAAGCTTTTTACTTAGAATTACCATCCATTTGTTTTCTTTTATTATATTGCCCGCTATAATTAAGATATGATTTAGAAAACTTTAGCGGATGCCCATGTTCCCCAAAAATTTCCAAAGTAAACGTTTAATTTATCGCCCCTACAAATTCGAAGATATTGATCAAATTTTGAAGTATGCGGCAGACCCGGAATGGTCGCGTTATTTGCCGGTACCGGTGCCGTATACCAGGACGGATGCAGAAAAATTCGTCGCCAGTCAATTATTACTGGAATGGGAGAAAAATCCATCCTGGGCCCTGGCGCTGCAGGGAGAATCGATTGGGGGCATAAACATTCGCCTTTTCCCTGAGCATGCTTTGGCCGAAGTGGGATATAGCATCGCCAGACCGCACTGGGGAAAAGGGTTGGCGTCGGAAGCATTGCAAACCATTTTAGATTTAGCTTTCCGCAACGATGAGCGTTTAAATCGGGTCCGGGCAATGGCGGATGCGCGTAATATCGGGTCTATAAAGGTGATGGAAAAATGCGGGATGTCCCGGGAAGGTGTTTTACGGCAGAATCAGCAGATGAGGGGCGAACTTTTCGATGAAGCATGGTATGGTATTTTACGGCCAGAATGGGAAGCTAACCGGAAATCGTAAACAACTATTGGATTGAAGCTATTGAAAGAATCCTCCTCGATAAAAAACAGTGACAACAATGTTTTCCTTTCTTACACCCTTGCAGACAAAGCATTGGCAGAAAAACTAACCCGAAAGTTGGAAGATGCCGGGCAATCTGTCTGGATAGATGTTGAAGATATCCGTTATGCAGATAATTGGAAGGATGCCGTCTGGCCGGCGCTGGAGCGTGCCAGGGCCGTTTTATTCATAACCAGCGCAGCTGCTTTGGCCTCCCGGAATTGCCTGGAAGAACTGGCGTATGCTGCCGAACTGGGAAAGCGAATCATCCCAATTATTGCGGAAAGAGTTAGCGGCGCACCGGCAACTTTAAAATCCCGGGTGCGCAGAGATTTTAGCCGCGCTAATGATTTTAATGAGGAATTATTGCGCTTGTTAAAAGACATTAACAGCGAGTCGGAATATGTAGAGCTTCATACCCACTTGACCTTTCGGGCGGCCCGCTGGCGGGCAGATAAAACCGGTTTGCTGGACAGCCGGGAAATTCGCAAAGCGGATAACTGGGTAAATGAAGCTGAGAAGCAACCGGACCTCAATCCGCGACCGACGCCACTCTTAACCAATTTTATTCAGGAAAGTAAGCAGCAGATCAAACGGCGCCGCCTGAAAACGACCGGCTTCTTTCTATTGCTCTTTCTTCTAATTGCCGGCAGTTATTTTGGCCGGGAGTGGTGGTTGGGGATACCCCGTGCAGGTATCTCATCCCAAACCGCTGCTATGGATAAGTCTGTCGCTGAGCGAACAGTTCAAGGGGTTGAAAATTTACACGCTGCACTGCTCGAAACGCTGCCGGATAAAGAAGATCGCAATCTACTATTGATCGCCACCTGGAATATCCGCCAGTTGGATCGGCATAAAAGACCGCTGGAGGCGCTGCATTATATCGCGGAAATTATATCCTTTTTTGATATTGTCGCGATTCAGGAGGCGATGGGAGATCAGCGCGATTATCGCAAGATAAAATCGCTGCTGGGAAATGGCTGGCAATCATTGGAAAGCGATATCAATGAAGGACAGCGGGGCAATCAGGAACGATTAGCGTTTTTCTATGACGCTCGCAAAGTGTCACTTACCGCGTTGGTTGGCGAATTGAATTTGCCAGAGTCTCCGGCGGAAACCGGGAATCCTTACCGCAGTCCGTATTTTGCCGGTTTTTCCATAAATGACCGGCAGCTTGCATTGTGTAATGTTCATTTGCGTTGGGGACGAAATGAAAACGACCGGCCGGTTATTATGAAAGCAATCGCAGACGCCCTGGTGAAAAAGGTCGAGAGAGGGAGGGACTTTCCCCCGAATTTTATCCTTTTGGGTGATATGAATGCCGGTTCCGTCGGCGGAGAAATCCTGACTACGCTGGAAAACGCCGGATTAACCCTGCCGGCAGCGGTGCGTAATTTGTCAGTATCTCCGTTCCAGGAAAGGCCCTATGCGCAAATCGCATTAAAATTGGCTGAAGACGATTTTTCGCTTCCGGATGAGGGTGGTGTTTTTAATTTCTTTCAGTATGTTTTTACAGATAATGAGGAAGAAATATATCGTGCAGACATTGAGAAAATTCGGCGCAGTGGCAAATACAAATATAACCGGACGTTGTTGATGTCCGATCATTTTCCTAAGTGGATCTCATTGAAAATCAAGAGTAACAATAAATGAGGCATTGTTTACTTGCAAATTGAAAAGTAACAATTTTTAGAAAAAATTTGATATCGGGCTGAAATGTGTTATTTTGGCGCTGCCTTTAGAAAAGGTGATTATCTAACAATGACATAAGAACAGGTACTGATTAAATTACAGCCTTCTTTTTTCCCCGCCTAAAATGCTTAAAACCATACATAATAGAAAGGATCATCTAATGAAATTTTGGAAGTTTTTACTCCTGCCAATCGTTGCGATTGCTTTAATTACTTGTCAAAGTAATCCGGTCGGCAGCGGCGATATTGTTTTACAGTCTGAAGTAGACAGTATGAGCTATAGCTTTGGCGCTCAAGTTGGTAATAACATTGAATTTGCAGCTGATGAATTAAATATTGACGCATTGTTGCACGGAATGCGCGATGCCTTATTAAAGAAGGGCATTAAGCTGTCCGATGAAGAGATTCTTGCCGGTTTCAACAAGTGTAAT
Source organism: Calditrichia bacterium (assembly GCA_030430345.1). Next base: position 5,140 of record JAUIFT010000106.1, read on the forward strand.
CAGGTGATCCGGAAAAGTTTTCAGGAGAATCAGCAGAAGCTTGCTACTGAAAACCTGCGTGAGGGATTGGAATTCCTGAAAGAAAATAAGAGCAAAGATGGCGTTGTTGAATTGCCGAGCGGCCTGCAATACAAAGTGCTGCAAGAAGGCACTGGTGCATCTCCGGCTGCCACGGACAAAGTGTTAACTCACTACCGGGGCACACTCATTGATGGCACCGAATTTGATAGTTCCTACAAGCGTGGCGAGCCGATCTCTTTCTCCCTGAACGGTGTTATTCCCGGATGGACCGAAGGCATTCAGTTGATGAAGGAAGGCGCAAAGTATGAATTCTATATCCCGGCAAACCTTGCTTACGGTGAGCGTGGTAGCGGGCAGCGTATTCCGCCAAATTCTACCCTGGTTTTTGAGGTGGAGCTTGTTAAAGTGAATCCTTAAAGCAAGCCGCGGAAATATCTGCATCATTTTTTTGTAAGGGGCAATGCCAAAGCGTTGTCCCTTTTCTTTTTTGATGGAGAGGGAATTTTATGTATCTTTTCCGCCGCGGGAGGGTTCAAATGAAGACAGGAAAAGGAGAATAAAATGACATCTGATAGATTAGAAAAAGCGACATTGGGCGCAGGGTGCTTTTGGTGTGTGGAAGCGGTATTTCAGCGCTTAAAAGGGGTTGAGAGCGTCGTATCCGGATATACCGGCGGGAAGGTGCCAAACCCAACTTACCGGGAAATTTGTTCCGGATTAACCGGGCATGCGGAAGTCGCCCAGGTAACTTTTGACCCGGCAGAAATTTCTTTCCAGCAGCTTCTTGAAATCTTTTGGCGTACCCACGATCCAACTACGCTCAACCGTCAGGGGGCCGATGTGGGGACACAATACCGTTCTGCTATTTTTTATCATGACGATTCTCAGAAGGAAACTGCGGAAGCGTCAAAAGCGAAGACGGACGCTTCTGATTTGTGGAAAAATCCGATCGTTACTGAAATTAGCCCGCTTCCGCAGTTTTATGTTGCTGAGGATTATCACCAGAATTATTACAATGATAATCCCGGACAATCATATTGTTCGCTGGTCATTGCGCCGAAGCTGGCAAAGTTCTTTACGGAATTTAAGCACCTTATTGCAGAAGAAAATTAAAGATGAAGCTGTTTTTGTTGTTTGAGGAGAAAAAATGAAGAAATATCCAATTCCACACACTGATTTACAAGTGAGCCGGTTAGGATATGGCTGTATGGGATTGGGCGGAGATTGGAATACGGAGCCCCTCAATCCTGCCGATCAGGCAAAGGCCGTTAAAATTATCGAGAAAGTGCTTTCAGAAGGCATCAACTTTTTTGACCATGCAGATATCTATATGATGGGAAAAGCAGAAGAAGCATTCTCCGGCATCTGGAAAGCGCTGGGGATTGCCCGCGAAGATCTTGTGCTGCAATCTAAATGCGCAATTCGATTTCAAGATATGCCAAATCCTGGCGATCCGCAAAGGTTTGATTTTAGCTATGACTATATCGTTTCATCGACGGAAAACATTCTCAGACGACTCAACACCGATTATTTGGATATTCTTCTGCTGCACCGCCCCGACCCATTGATCGAGCCGGAAGAGGTTGCTCGCGCCTTTGATGCGTTGGTTAGTAGCGGAAAAGTGCGTTACTTTGGGGTTAGTAATCATACCGCCGCGCAGATGGCCTTTTTGCAGTATTACCTGGACCAGCCAATAGTCGTGAACCAGGTAGAATTAAATGTTGTTCATTCTTCCCTGATAAATGACGGGGTTACCTTTAATCGTGGCGAAGCACAGCCTAAATCCAGTGAAGGAACTATTGAATACTGCCGAATGAATGGGGTTTTATTGCAAGCCTATTCGCCGGTCGCCGGTGGCAGTATTTTTACTAACCCTGATGAAATATCGACCGGACATTTACGGGAAACAGCGAGAATTGTCAGCGAGATGGCCGGGACAAAACAAACTTCTAAAGAGGCAATTTTGCTCTCCTGGCTGCTTCGGCACCCGGCGGGGATTCAACCCATATTTGGGACAACCAGACCGGAACGGATTGCCGCCGCTGTAATGGCTGAAAATATTACCCTTAGCCGGGAAGATTGGTATCGCCTTTTTATTGCCGGGCGTGGCGAACCATTACCATAATTTTCTCCGGGAAACAAATCCCTTCGGGGTTCGTTTGGGAATTAAAATGATTTTTGTGATTTATAAACACGCAAACTGATATTAAGACAATACTTTTTGCGTGTTCTCTATCTCTTTTTTGCTGGATATTCTGTTCCTAAAAACAATACCATTTTAGCTTGAAACAGATT
>JAUIFT010000107.1 GCA_030430345.1 Calditrichia bacterium
TTGACCCGCCTGCTTCATGAGAAGCGTTACTCACTCTTTGGCGAAGGTCATCGCTGGATCGATATGCGCCGCTACGGCCTGTTAGATCAGTTGCCGCTGGATCGTGTCGGAGATCCGGTTCGTCCTGATGACGTCATTCATGTGCAATTCCCCCGCCCGCAGTCGGAAGTTAGCGGTGGTTGATTTGCCAAACGGCCCAAATATCAAGTGATTGACACTTGAATCATTTTCAATCCCTTCCGGGATATTTCCGGAAGGGATTTTTCTCATTACAAGCCAGCATTGAATATTTCCCGCAGATGTAATATCTTTTCAGGATAAATTGTTAGTCATCCATTCCAGAGGATTCGTTATGCCATTGTTTATTAGCAATATCCGCATCTTTTTTCATTTACTGTTATTCGCTGTTTTTGTGGCACTAATGGGCTGTGTCGTGGAAAATCCCGACACTCCGGAAGCATCCACCACAGCGGAGAAACCGATTCCCGAACCGCAATATTTTCTGGATGAAACCCAAACGCACAACAAATTCAGCAGCACAATTCCTCCCGTATTAACAGTGCCGTCCGGGGCAGTCATCAAAGTATCGACCGAAGAGGCTTCCGATGCGCAATTACATGTTGGATCCACCGCGGCGGATGTTCCCAATGTCAAATTCGACCCTATACACCCGCTAACCGGACCAGTTTATGTGGAGAATGCCGAGCCCGGTGATCTCCTGAAAGTAACCCTGCATAAAATTGAAATCGGCAGTTGGGGATGGTCGGGCATTTTTCCCGGATTTGGTTATCTGGCCGGTCAATTTAGCGAGCCATATTTGAAAACCTTCGAAATCCCGGAAGGTGCGACATCGGTAACATTTAATGATGACATCGAAATTCCTTTAAATCCTTTTCCGGGAGTAATGGGCGTTGCGCCGGACACCGAGGAAATGCTTTCGACAATTCCGCCCCGGGCAAATGGCGGCAATATGGATAACCCTTATCATGTGGAAGGGACCGTGCATTATTTTCCGGTATTTGTCGCCGGCGGTTTGTTCTCCATCGGTGATACCCATGCGGCGCAAGGTATGGGGGAAGTATGCGGCACTGCTATCGAAGCGCCGATGTCAATCGTATACCAGATAGAATTGATCAAAGGCCCCCATCACATCAAGGAGCCGCAGTACGAAAGTGATGAATATTACGCTGTTTCCGCCCATGCGACAACCCTGGACGAAGCGGCCAAAAAGGCTACCGCTTACATGGTGGAGCATCTTGTCGCTGTGCATAAAATGACCCCGAATGACGCCTATGTGCTATGCTCTTTAGTGGGGGATTTGGTAATTGCAGAAGTTGTTGACGTGCCGAACGTCCTGGTGAGTATGCATATGCCGAAAAGTGTATTCCGCAAGAAATCTGCGGAATAACAGACTCACTTCCCATTCCTGAAATCGTTATTCAGCCGGACCGGTATTCATACCGGCCGGTTTATCATATTTTTCAATCCACTCCTGCACTTGCGCTTCGAATGGCGCCTTATGCGGGATTCCTTTTTCGGGAGACTGGTTAATATGTTTCGCATCCCTTGTCTTTAAAAAGAGTGCCATCCCCTTTTGATTTGCCCAGTAGTAAAGCCCCCACTTTTGCAAACTCCAGGCTGCATCGTACGCATTCACTTCGTAGTCGATGTAGTAAAGTTTTCCCCGGTGGACGACGAAATTCGTTGGAAAATAATCAATATTCAGCTGCATCTTTTCCATTTTTTCCGCTATCCGAAACAACTGGGAAAGCAGAGTTTTTTCCGGGGAGCGCTCCGCAATCCAATTAGCAGCGGTGACGCCGTTAATGAACTCTTTGATCAAATACTGATTTTCATCGTCATATGCAATTAAATTAGGGACAAGGATTCCGGATTTTTTCAATTGATGATAAGCTTCAATTTCGCTCCAAAGTTTATTACCGCTAAACTGATAATACGGATTCGGCTCATCATGCATAATTTTTAAAACCCTGGGGATACCATTATGCGTTGCCAGGTAAGAGTATCCCGATTTCCCTTTTCCCAATAAGCTATCAATGGTTAATTCACCGATGACTGACGGATATTTTTTTGGAATTTCCATTTATGGGCTCCCGTAAAACGCTGCCATGTTCACATAAGCGGCACTTCTATTCTGCGCCTCAAAACGCTTAACCGTTTCATTATCCCATTTTTAATGCGAGCGCGCTGCTTCCGCAGTCACTTAATACTTAGACCACTAAAACTGAGAGTCTGCGGACATTTTTTCAGAAACGGTTTCGTTGATCCGGTATCCGCTGCCTGATTCTTTTTATAAAGAGGAACATTCCCGGGAAAATCCATACCGGGAACCAGTGCGGATTAATGATAGTGATCCAGTGTAGTATTATTATAGTACCGGGAAGCGCGCCTGCAAGTGATCTAACTCGCTCATTCTTTCTGACAATTTCAGTATTTTCAAATTATACCGGTATGGCACAAGTAAGCGCTTCGCTGCAGAAGGTTTTCCAGCTTAGAAAAGAATCGATATCCAGCGAGTTGAGATAAGGTTAATGAATCTCGATTCCGGAAGATCCCGGAAGGGTTGACACAAAGGCTGATCCCATTAATTGGGTTGGTGTATAGCTGCCCGGCGTTTGCTCGCTAACCAGTAATTTCTTGACAACACCAAGGGAGCCAAACACAGTTACTTCATAGCCATTAGCGGTTTGCAAAAAACCAGTTTTGGTTTTCCCCTGCTCGTTTTCAACCTTGCCCCAAACGAACACTTTTTCGGATTTACGCCGCTTTTCCGAAGGTCCTTTTATACGCTTCTCAATTCTGTTTTTCAAAAAATTCTGTAGCGGTCGAATTTTCAGAATTGGGGTAAAAAAACCAACAATTCGCGCACTTCGAATGGTTTGCCGGGGAAATGGCACATATACCTCAATGTTGGGAATCCCGGTCGTATAATATGCTGTGGAAACATCTCCCCAGGGAATGGTCATCGCCCATTTCTTCCCATTACCAAAATCAATCTCTCTCGGATTATATACCAATGGTTTCGCCTGAATACGCCCATCTACGCGCGCCCGGTTCCCCAGCGCCAGCCCTTCCAGCGACGACTTCGCCGTACCGGCACTAATGCCGGCGCGGGCATCGAATCCCAATTGCAAATGGGTCGCATCCGGTAGCGCTGATTTTAATGAGGCAGCTAAGGCATCTGTGGGAATTACGTCGAAGCCAACGCCGGGACAAATAACAATCTTTGCATCCAGAGCTGCATTATGGTTGGCATGGGCATGTTCGAAAACACTGATTTCACCGGTAATATCGAGATAATGAGTATTTGTCTTCAGGCAAGCGGTCAGCATAGGCGCGCTGGTATGAGAAAAAGGACCGGCGCAATGCAAAACGATGTTAACATCCTTTAGCTGATCTTCAATAACGCCGGGGTCTGCCAGGTCGAAAACTTTCGCCGGTAAATTCAATTCTGCTGCCAATGCGGTAGTTTTCTCACGATTTCGCCCCGCTAACACTGGGCACATCCCCTCCTCGAGGGCTTGCCGGGCAATCAGTTCGCCGGAGTAACCATAAGCGCCATAAATCATCCAGTCAGGTTCATTTTTCATTATGATTCCTTTTGCCCTCAATTTAGCATTTTTACTCGAAAAAGAAAACCCCGGAACTTCCTTTTAAAGCAGGAGATAAGGCCAGGAGAAACAATTATTTCAGCTTTTGATTGAGATCGTGAAATTTTTATTTTTTCATTTTTTTATTTGCAGAAACAAAAATTTTGCATTATATAGAGTCTTGTAAAAGAATACATAAAGGAATTAGTACAATACTTCTAGTTATTGCTTCTGATATGGCATATCTGATTAATTGCCGAAAATCATCCTGATTTTCTTCGCAAATAACACATAATTCCTTTCGCTTCCGAGTACTCGGAATTTCGGAATAATTAACAAACAAGTTTAGTAGTAAATATTCTCCGTTTATCGGATGAGGTATATTCTAAACAGAATGAATCTTTAACACTGTTAAAGGAGACGTGCATGATAGTGCAGACGGCAGAGACGGGACAGGAGAACGGTGTTGTTCCTGCAAGTGAAAATATTGGCAACAATGAAGAGAGGAAATTGGGAATGCGGTTTATATGCCGCAGAAATGATGGTGATTTCTGGTATGTGCAAATCAGGGTCATGACAAACGGGACCAGATATGCTTTACCGGGGAAATCTTTTTATGATCATAAATATGGCGGCAAAGAAAACGCGCTGACAGAAGCGATAAAATATCGCGATTCTAAAGCGAAGGACTTCTTCGACGAAGTTGGCTACGAAAATGTTGAACGTAAGAAAAAAGCACCGAAGATTCCCAAGTTTAAAAAGCGGAAAGAAGCAACATCCGGACTGCTAGCGAATCTTCATTATATCCATCTTTATAAACGAAATGGCAAATACACGCGTTGTGTGGTTGATGTATCGGTAAATGTTCATGGTATTAAATACCACTCAACCGCATACTCCTACGATTTTGCCAAATATGGCGGAAAAGCTTCCACAATTAAAATTGCCAAGAATGACCGCAACAGACTGGCGAATCTGGTTCATACCAAAGCAATGGAACTGAATCAATCTTCTCCCCTTTCCGAAGCAGAGACAAAGCGCATCATTAAAGGCATTCGCATTAATCGCACCCCACCGACGGTTGAAAAAGACCCGGATATGTTCATTAAAAGATCCTATTCCAATGATTACTGGATTGTTAATATTCGGAAGAAATTGTGGGGAGTATATTATCGGGTACCCAGCCGCCGCTTTTACGATAATGAATATGGTGGCCGGCACAAAAGCCGTATCCATGCGAGATTATTTACAAAAGACCTTGAATCGGTAATTGAGGCGGAATTCGATGCACTCAGAGGCGCCAATATTCGCGACGGTGCGCAGATTAAACCGCGCTTCCTGAAGTTAGTGCATGATTATCTTGACAAATTGGATCAATCTTAAGACCACTGCCAATAAAACAAAAGCCTGATCGTTTACGGTCAGGCTTTTTTCTTACCAATAAAGTTGTGAGAATGATTGATTACTCGTCGGCATCTTCCACCCAACGGCTTAAAATCTCAATCATCTTGTTGGCTTGTTTAGGACTGGAAATATTAAATTTGGATTGCGGTACATACTCGCCTCTAATTTTTCGGTAGCGACGAATCATGTAGTTGTCCTTACCATACTCTTCCTTCGCAGCATCCCACTTTTGATAGCGGAAAATCAGCGTCGCCCAGGCACCTTTCGATAATACTTCCTTGTCAATTTCTTTTGTCAGTAAAATGCCACCTTCTTCGTAATCGATGGTTAATTCTTCTACTTGGGATGCCACTTGAAACCTCCGGTATTGGGTTGTTATAATTTCTATTAGCTCTAAAAGTTAGTCTTCTTCCGAGAAAAGACAAGCACTTTATATTTATCACAAAAATAAACAATGTTTCCAGCGGGAAAAAACGGTTATAATGATCACATATCCTGAATTGTATTTCGCAATAATAGCAGCAGACGTTCCAGAAGAAGGGAATAAGAATGAAAGACAGCAAATTTTGGGTTGAAACCTTAGGCTTACTTCCCCATCCGGAAGGGGGCTATTACCGGGAAACATACCGCTCCCGATCAACAATTCCGCAGGCAGCCCTGGCGGCCGGTTTTACCGGTGATCGTTTGGTTTCTACTGCTATTTATTTTTTGCTGGAAGCGGGTAATTTTTCCGCATTTCACCGCATTCGCTCCGACGAAATGTGGCATTTTTACGATGGATTTCCGATTGGCATACACATGATATCTCCCGAGGGCGAATATCGTTTAATGAAGATTGGGAATAATCCTGAGGCAAGCGCATCATTTCAGGGCGTTGTAGTGGCCGGATGGTGGTTTGCCGCGGAAGTGCTGGACAATCAGCCTTATTCGTTGGTAGGATGCACGGTTGCCCCGGGATTTGATTTTGCTGATTTCGAAATGGCTGAACGCGATTCGCTGATAGCCGCCTTTCCGCAACATTCGGCCATTATCGAACGATTAACCCGATCGTAACAACGGTTCTCCCCTGCCGGGCGCATAGATAAAAAAAGTTCTCAAGCCATCATTATTCACCGCGATGGTTTTAAATTTACCACCCTGCAATAGTGGATTGAGATAGTCTGGCAAAGAAGGATTGCTGTCGGCATTCTCTATAATCACCGGAAAATTATCATTGGGTTTCGCGGGCATATGGAAATATAAGGCGTTCTGGGAAAAGTCTTTTTCTTCCACCAGCATCCAGGATTGATGCGGCCGTCTTAACGCCTCCGTCTGGGAAAGCACATTCTCAAAAGCCCGTCGCAAAATCTGCAGATGGGATTTCAAGTATTTATAGCGAAGGTTGCTGTATCCGGGCATATCAGGATGCCAGTGCCAGAGATGATACCAACTATCCGTTGTGAGCTCCAGGCGCAATTCTGAGGCTTCCTGCAACTGATTTTGAAAGTATTGCCGCTGTCCGCGGAATTTTTTCAGGGGCATCCAGGGAATATCCATATCGGCATTTTCCGTTCGGTAAATCCGCCGCAGTTGCTGCTGGTAATTATGCCGGTTATCGATAGGGTTTTTCTTTTTCATATAATTACCAACGTTTAGAATTTATAACCAATATTCAGATGAGAAAGAAATTCCCGGCGATTACCACTGGTCACTGAAAATTCAACCGGGCCGAGCAGCGTTTCTACCCCATAGGTGACTCCCCAGCCAGTCACGAAACGATTCCGTTCGAAACTCACCCGCCACTCATCAAATGAATTCCCGGCATTCCAGCGGAATTGAATATATTGTTGCCGGAACGCTTCAAATTGCACCCCAACCTGAATCGCCTGAACGTTGCTCCCGAAACTTTCCTGGGTTTTCAAGCCAAGAAACGTCGTTGGTTCTCCGAGGAAATAGAGCGGGCGGTCGATACCGCCCAGGGCAAATCGGTAATGCAGCGGCATCTCAGATTTCTCACTGGCGCCAAGAAAGAGATTGCCAAGCAACGACAATCTTTCATTCAGCGGCACAACCGTTCTGGCATCAAGCAAATATCTGCGGAAGGTAAAATCGCTCAGCACCCGTTTGTCGGAGCCATCCATGCGGAAAAGAATGCCACAACCGGCCGTGGGAAACATTGATTTATTGTAGGTATCAACTTTTAGCCGGAAAAAATAGCTCAATAAAGCATCGGAAATTTCCTGAAAGCTGGCCGGGGCGATGCTCGGTTCTTCGTGGATGTATTCCCCGCGTAATCCGGCGGCCAGGGAAATTTTCTCATCATAGAGATTGCCAACCATTCCTTCGGCAATCGTTGCATTCAAACGATAACGGGCGATGCGTGCATAGTCCTCAAAAATATCAAGATTTTCCTGGGTATGATTGAAGCGGAATAAACCACCGAGACC
>JAUIFT010000108.1 GCA_030430345.1 Calditrichia bacterium
GGGGACGCCCTTTTTGTAAGCACCGGTTAATTCAAGGCGTTTCAAACCAAAGTCACGGGCCCGCCGGTATAGTTTGCTGGCACGCTCCGGTTCGTCCTGTTCCAAAAAAGCCAGGCTGAAACTGGCATATCCCTGTGTTAATAACTCCAGCAGGGATTTGTTTTTCGGATCTGCCAAATGAAAGCCTTCCAGTAATTTAATGTTAGAGGCAATAGCAATTTCCGCGATTTCCAAATCCGGTTCAGCATATAATGCCTCAATGCCATAGGCGAACAGTCCGCTGGTGGTTTTCAGGGCGATTTTTTGGATGCTGCAACTGGAAAGAATGAGTAAACTGGCGAGCAGTATGAAATTTTTTTTCATTTGGGCCTCTGCGCTTGGGTGTCAGTCGGGCACAATATCCGAAAATCCCGTATGCTAATCAAGTGGAAATACAGTTTATAAGCCGTTTCAAGTTCCTGAAGTCGCTATTCACTTTCCCTCGCTTCAAGATTGTTACTAAATGCCAACAGCGTGCCACATTGATCTGCGGTTTTCGGAATAAGGAAAACCGCAGAGAAACAAGCCATGTTTGGTCAAACGCTTGATAAATAACATGCTAAAACTTGTTTTAATCGACAAATATGTCGAATCCTCGACAGATTTGTTGCCGGATATCGATAAAAATGAACTTTCTTTGTCTCTTTTTTGTCTATAACTTTGGCGCGTGTAATGAAATCAATCGAAACCAGAGAATCATCCCGGGAAAAACGAATGACCTCAAAACTGCTCTCCGAATTGAATGAAGCACAACTAAATGCGGTGAAATATACGGAGGGCCCTTTATTGGTGCTGGCAGGCGCCGGTAGTGGGAAAACCCGGGTGTTGACAAATAAGATTGGCTATATCCTTGAGCAAAATATGGCCCGCCCCTATGAGATACTGGCGGTGACATTTACAAACAAGGCTGCCCGGGAGATGAAGAATCGCGTGGAGAACTTAATTGCCATGCCTGCCGACGGGATGTGGATTGGCACCTTTCATAGTATCTGCGCGCGAATATTGCGTATTGAAGCGGAACACCTGGGATACGATTCGAATTTTACCATTTATGACGTTGATGATCAAACCCGCCTTATTCAGCAATTGCAGAATGGCCTGCAAATCGATACCGGCAAACTGAAGCCCCGTCAAATCCAGTATATGATCAGTGACAGCAAAAACAAAATGATCACGCCGAAAAAGTTTGAAGAGCTGGCGGTAGATTTCAAGCAGCGGAAAGTGGCAAAGCTCTACACTGAGTATGAAAAAGCCCTGAAACGCAACAATGCCTTTGACTTCGACGACCTTCTGATAAAACCGCTGGACCTCTTTACCCGGAAAAAAGAAATTCTGGAAAAATACCAAAACCGCTTCCGCTATGTGCTGGTTGATGAATACCAGGATACCAATAAGGCCCAATATTATTTGATTCGCCAACTCTCGAAAAGCCATCGGCGGATCTGTGTGGTTGGCGATGAGGATCAAAGCATCTACCGCTGGCGGGGGGCGGATATTGAGAATATCCTCAGCTTTGAAAAAGATTATCCGGACTGCGAAGTCGTCCGCCTGGAGCAAAATTATCGCTCTACTCAAAACATCCTCGATGCCGCCAATGCGGTCGTTGCGAATAATGAGAAACGCCTGGGGAAAAATCTCTGGAGTCAAAAGGAAAGCGGTAGTAAGATCAGCGTGGTTGGCAGCGTGGATGAATCCGCCGAAGCCGCCCAGGTGGTGGAAGTGATCAATCAGGAGATGTACGATAATAAGCTGGGCTACAAAGATTTTGCCGTATTATACCGCACCAACGCGCAATCCCGCGCCCTGGAAGAAAAATTGCGGCGGGCGCAAATTCCCTATCACATTGTTGGCGGCACAAAATTCTTCGACCGGAAAGAAGTGAAGGATGCGCTTGCCTATCTGCGGGTGCTGGTGAATCCGAAAGATACGGTGGCATTGCGGCGGATTATTAATTATCCGACCCGGGGGATTGGGAACGTCACTCAGCAAAAGCTGGAGGGCTTTGCCCTTCAGAATAATATCACCTATTACCAGGCGATGCTGGTCGCAGATGAGGTGTCCGGCATTGGCGATGCTGCGCGGAAAAAAATTGCGGCGTTTGCTGCGGCCCTGGAATCTTTGAAGATTAAAGCTGATGACGTGAATGCGTTTGAGCTGGCAACTGAAGTGATCAATCAGTTTGGATTGAAACGGGAATACTCGCTGAGCAACTTGCCGGATGATGAAGCCCGCCTGGAAAACCTGAATGAATTACTGAACAGTATTGCCTATTTCGTGGAGAATCGCGATGCGGAAGAAGCCACGCTGGCAAAATATCTGGAAGAAGTAGCCCTGTTAACGGATATCGACCGCTGGGACGATAACTATTCCGCAGTAACGTTAATGACCTTGCATAGCGCCAAGGGCCTGGAATTTCCGGTGGTCGTTGTTTGTGGTCTGGAAGATGGTTTGTTTCCGCTATCCCGCAGTCTTGACAATCCGGAAGATCTTGAGGAAGAACGCAGACTCTTTTATGTGGGAATGACCCGTGCTGAGGATAGCCTCTATTTATTGTGGGCCCGGCAGCGCCGTCGTTTTACTGGTAAGGAATCCGGGATGTCTTTCCGGAGCAACGTCTCCCGCTTTTTGCTGGAAATTCCGCTGCAATATAAAAATGAAGAAGATAACTCCAGCTATAGCAGCGGATCCGGATATGGTGGATCTTATAGTAATAACTATGGCGGTTATCAACGCAAATCCCGGCAGCAGAAATTCAAACGTCCTGAATCCACTTATGTGCCGGATTTCTCCGGTGAATCCGGTTATAATATCGGCGATTGGGTGATCCATGAGCAGTTTGGCAAAGGGCAGATTCTCGGCATTGAAAAAAGTAGCACTGGTACGAAGCTGACTGTCATTTTTGCCGGAAAGGCGTTAAAAAAACTGATTGCGGAATATGCTAATTTACAATTGGTGAATTCGGAATAGCTAGCAATAATAGTTGATGACTGAACAGAATAATTTTCTGAATGTATAAGTCGGGGTAGGGAATCGCGATAAAATTTTATGTTCAACCTGAATCAGGTAGTAAAAATGGCTTTATTGAAAAAGGTGCAATTAATAACGTTTCTGCTGATACTGGCAGGGGGCATTCTTTCCGCTCAAACGTATAGCGAGAGCGATGATTTTTCCTATGCTTTGAAACTGTATAATGAAGGTTTCTATGATCCTGCCGCTCAGCAGTTCTCAAAATTTATCAATCGCTATCCCGGCAGTGAACGAATGGCAGATGCCCGTTTTTATTACGGTGAATCCCTCATCAAAATAAACGCTTATGAAGACGCCCGGATCGAGTTTCAGGATCTGGCGGTTAGTTTTCCCAATCATAACCGGGCGCCGCAGGGCTGGATGAAAGTCGGTGAATGCTACGAGTTATTGGGTAAAAAAGAAGAAGCCGCGAAGGCGTACGAAACCGTAAAGCTGCTTTATGCTCAGAATGCCTTCGCCCCGAAAGGGCTGCTGCGATCCGCGGATTTGCGGATGAATATTGATCAGGTCGATCGGGCGGAGCAATTACTGCGGGAGTTTCTGGATCGCTATCTGGAATCGGCAGATTATCCCCGGGGCCGGGTGCTTTACGGAAAGCTGCTTATCAAAAAACTGGAATACGAGCGCGCCGGGGAAGAATTTCGCAGCGTTGCCGGACTAACGGAAGACCGGGAAATACTGGCGGAGGCTCGCCTGGGGGAAGCAGCAGTATTTCAGCAACTGGGCCTTTCCAGCCGGGCGGTAACAACCTTAAATGATATTATTGCCAGGAACCCGGGCGGCAGTGCCGGTTTTAGTGCCGTGCTGGCGCTGGCAGGCGTACATCAGGACAATCGTGAATGGGAAAAGGCGATTGCTGCACTTCGCCAGGCGTCTGCCGCTTATACGAACGCGGATCAACGGGCGGCAATTAATCTTGCCCTGGCACAATCTTTCTTCCTGCAGGGAGATTACAGCAATGCCCGCTCCCTTTTGAATCAATTGGTTAATAACGCAGATGTCAAAATTGCTTTTCGCGCCGGGTTTTACCTGGCTTGTTGTGATTTCCAGGAAAATCGTTTTGACAATGCTGAAACCGCTTTTCAGGGACTCCTCAAGCAAGCGGAAGAGACCTACGTGGCGCCGGAATACATCGCCGCGATCAATATTAATTTGACCAGAACTTCTCTGAAGAAAGAGAACTTTGTCCAGGCGCGGAGCAGTCTGAATCGTTATCGCGAGGTAAATCCGGATGATCCGTTGCTGGAATCTTTACACAAGGAACTGGTGCTGTTGGCATTCCGCAAAAATGCACTTTCCGGAGCGCTGGATGAGTTGCAGCAATTCCGGGGGAAATTCCCGTCTTCGATCCATCGGGATGATCTCACTTTTGCGGCGGGAAAAGCCTTCTTTAAAGATCGCCAGTATCAGCGGAGCTTGCTTTTCTTTGAACAGGTTGCCGATGAATACATTTGCTCCGATCAATGGGATTCTTGCCGGACCTATATTGATTTTGTGAATACCTACCATCAAGCCGCGGGGCAAACCGGGGTTAATGAGTTGGCGAAACTGATGGGCAAGATGCTGACTGGCGAGCCCCGGGAGAAAATGCTTTTTGAACTGGGGCGAATCTATCTGCAGGATTTAAAAGATTATGAAGCCGCTGCCGGTATTTTTGAAAAGTATGCCGCTGATGCAGCAGATTCCAGCGCCAGTGGAGAAGGTCTGTACTTTTTGGCGGAAAGCTATTTAAGGTCGGCGGAGTATAAAGCTTTTCATAATGAAGACAACAGTTCCGACCGGCAAAAAGCGATCTCGACACTAAAGCAGGCGATGACGTATGTGAATCATGCCCCGAATCCCGATACACTGACTTATCGCTTTCTAACTTATACTGTGCCGGAATCTGCCGAACAGAATAAAGAGATTCAATTCTGGCAGCATTTTGAGCAAAAGTATCCCCGCTCCCGACTACAGCCGGTAGTGCAATATCATCTGGCGGAAAAATACCAGACTGCCGGGGATATTACTAACGCAATCCTCTACCTGGATCGGGTCATCGCTAATGGCTCGGATAAGTTGATTGCCGGCAAAGCCTATTGGGTGAAAGCGGAAATATTGCAGGATCAGGGCCAGCGGGATGCAGCCATTCAGGTGCTGAAGGATTTTCTCCTCGCTTTTAATCCCCATCCGTATCAGGCGAAAGCTTATTGGCAACTGGCATTAATGCATGCGGAGACCGGTGAATACAACCTGGCCGCTCAGTTCATGGAGCGCCTGTTAGAGCAGTTCAACTACGCGACTTATGCCGGGGAGGCGCCCGGAATGATCACCGACTTTTATATTCGTAATAGCGAATATGGAAAAGCCCTGGCCTATGTGGAACCGCGTATTGCCCAGTTTCAGGTCGCTAATGACCGGGTCGCCCGCCATTTTCTGGCCCTGCCTCCTTCGGAATTTTATTTCTACACCGGCAAGGCTTATTATTTGCAGGACGATTTCCATCGTGCCCGGCAAAGTCTCTTAAGGTATCTTACATTGTCCCGGAACGCGGACTATCAGGCAGAAAGTTTGTTACTGATGGGACGAATGGCCGCTGAAGAGGAAGATTATGAATCTGCATTGTTACACTTTGCCCTGGTGAAAGAGGATGCAGCGGATAGTTATTTTCAGGCCACTGAGGTGGCAGCCGATATTCACTTTCTGCAAGGGGAGTATGCCGACGCTCAGAAGAAATATGACGTTCTTCTTGGGTTAGAGGCATCGGCAGATAAAAAGATCGTCTTTGCCGGCCAGCGGGCCCGCTGCATGGTGCAGCAAGGACTGACGACTGCCGCACAAAACGAAGCCGCGGCATTGAAGGCCAATTATAAAAACCATCCACAGCTGGATAATCAACTGGCGGCGATCGAATATGAGAAGGCTTCCGTCGCATTTTCCCGCAAGCGCTTCGATGCGGCCATCAGCACATGCAAAAATATTTTGAAAAAATACAAAAGTACTGACTTCGCCGATGATGCCCAATACCTTACCGGACGGGCCTATACGCTGCTAAACAAAGCAGAAGATGCACTGAAAGAATTTGATAAATTATTAAAAAATTATCCAGAAAGTGATCTGATCACCAATGTTTACCTGACGATTTCCCAAATTTATTTCCGCACGGACCAGAGCCAGGAGGCACTCAGTGCGCTCCAGTTGGCGGTAAACTCTGCGAAAACGCCGCAGGCCTCAAAAGTGGCGATGAGCGAATTGATTTCCGGGCAGAAGAAAATGGGGATTTGGGACGGCGTTCTTAAAAATGCCCGGGAATATGCCCAGAAATATCCGAATGCTAATGACGTGCTCGATAAAAAAGTGACCATCGGCAACGCTTTGGTGCGCTTAAATCGGTTTAATGATGCCATTGAGTATTTGAAAAAATTGAAACTTTCGGTGAATAGCGAGATGGAACCGGAAATCCAGTTTTACATTGGAGAAGCATTTTTTAATTCCGGACAATATGATGATGCTATCAACGAGTTCCTAAAGATTCCGCTGTTATCGCCGAAGACGAAACTGCCCTGGGAGGCAACCGCTTTTTACTGGGCGGGGCAATCCTATGAAAAACTGGGCAGAACGACGGATGCCCGACGGATGTATCAGGAAATTGTTGATCGTCCCGGTATCGAACGGGAATTAAAGCTGGAAGCAAGACGTTTAATTGATAAATTGAATAATATGAACTAAACACAAGGTGAGTTGGATGAAATTGTTCAACTATGCGAACTTGAAAACACTTCTTCGTTATATGTTGCTGCTGCCCGCAGGAATGATGCTAATGTACTGCGGAGGCGGTGGCACGCTGTCTCAGGCGGATGTTGCGCAAATGTCCCCGCAGGAAAAAATTCTCCGCCTGGAAAAACAGGCCCAGAAAAAACCGGCGGATATTAGTATCAAGCGTATGCTCTATCAGGAATACCTCGCTGCGGACATGACGCCGCGTGCAATGAGTGTGATGGAAGATATTCTCGTCATTGATCCGAATCAGATTGATGTGCAGTTCCAGTATGGCGAATTGCAATACAAATCCGGTAATGCCCAACGGGCCTACGAGTCCTTTCTGCGGGTGATGGAGAGCACCCAGGGGGACATTTATCGTTCTTCCGTTTCTGCATACGTCGCTGGCGGATACAAAGTTATTCAGCTAACGAACAATCCTGCGGCGGAAGGTTTCCCGGTTTTCTCTCCCGATGGCACGAAAATTATGTATCAGAAAAAAGTAGGTAATAATTGGGATATTTTCGAGTATGATCTGGCAACCCGCGGAGAGTCAATCGTGGTGACATCCCCGGCGGATGAAGAATTACCTGATTATGCCCCTGATGGCAGTGCGGTTATTTATGCCAGCAATGC
>JAUIFT010000109.1 GCA_030430345.1 Calditrichia bacterium
CGCCCGGGAAGATGCCGCGGATATTCATAATTTCTGGATGTGGACTTCCTATCGTCCCTCCAATGCGATGTCCCTATCTTTTAATCCTTTTTACACAACACGGAATCGCCTGATGCAGTTTGTCGGGATTGAAGAAATGAATAATGACGATCGCTACCTCTTCGGCGCGATCGAACAGAAGACCCTTGGCGTTACCTTTCGTTTGAACTATAGCGTTACGCCAAATTTCACCATTGAGTATTATGGTTCTCCGTTTGTGTCCGCCGGGGAATATATGGACTTCAAACGCATCACTGATCCATTGGCGGACCGCCTGGATCAGCGCTATGCGGCAATTGCCAACGAATCGGTTACTTTCGAGGATGATGTCTATTCGTTTGATGAAAATGGGGATGGGGTCAGTGATTACAGTATTGACAATCCTGATTTTAACTTCCGGGAATTCAACTCTAACCTGGTTATTCGCTGGGAATATCACCCGGGCTCAACGCTTTACCTGGTTTGGTCCCAGGGGCGCAGCGATTTCGTCAACAACGGCCGTTTCTCCTATCGCCGGGACCTCAACGACCTTTTTCGCAGCGATGCACAAAACGTATTTTTGTTAAAAATCAGCCGATGGTTCTCAATGTAATTTCTTTCTTACTTGCCGGCTGGAGAAATTCCCGGCCGGCATTTTTTCCAACCCAGCTGCCATTTCCCTGTAAACTATCCGGCATCCAGCCAGCTGGCAAATAAGCGATTCCTTCCGCAGCGTAATGAAAACTCTACGGAAAGTAATCCGCCCAAAACACTCAAAACCGAATATTTAATATCTTGCTACTATTTTCGGCGAGCGATGTAAATGCCCCTTCCGGTCAGCCCTTCCTCAAAATGCTTTACTTCAAAATCAGCATCCTTAAAACAATCACTCATCTCTTTCACGGTTAACAGTCCTAATTCGTGGGTTTCCTGAAAATGCCTGATTTCATCCCCCTTCGTCACCAGGTATTCAAAACGAATGTTGGACATCCGTCCCTTTTTCTTGCTGACACCAATACGGCAAACTTTTAATTTCGGTTTATCCACTATTCGCATGTCCACGTGATGGCGTTTTACATCTCCCGGGGTAAACCAGGGTTCGAGAATCACCAATCCACCGCTGTTCAAATGATTCCTAAAGTGCTTCAGTGCAGTGGTTATCCGCTCCTGCGTCTTCAGATAGCCGATAGAGCTGAACAGACAAAGAATCACGTCATAGGACTTATTGAGAGCGAGGACACTCATGTCTTCGCAGTAAAAATTACCGGCGGGATGCTTCCGGCGGGCGATATCGAGAAATCCCTCTTCGATGTCCACGCCATCTACCAGATAGCGCCAGCGTTGATGAAGCAGGGCAGCATGGCTGCCAGTGCCACAGGCGACGTCCAGCACGGTTTCCGCCCGGGGATGATGTTCACGAATTAATCCGGCGATATTCGCCGCTTCGCTCTCGTAATCTTTAAATTCGTCGTAAATCAAATCATAGTAATCCGTTGACTGGGAAAACATTCTTCCTCCATTTACTAAGCGGATGACAATGAAAACCGGTTGATTAAATCCCGGCCTATTTCTATATTTTTAATGCTGAATTTGGTTTATTAACCATCGTCACAGGTTCGTAATGCTTTACACGTATGCTTTATGTTCTAAATCTAATTCATTTTCTCAGTCGCCACAAAACTTAACGTAGAACGATAAATATGGAAACATATGCGCTAGCCTTGATGATCGCCATCCCAATTTTTACAATCCTAGTTTTAATAGAGTTGCTTTACGGGCGATTGGTAAAAAATCAAACCCATAATGCCATGGATACAATCTCCGGACTTAGCTCCGGGGTTACCAACACCGTCAAGGACTCTTTTGGCGTTGTTCTGATTATTCTCTCATATCCTTTTTTGGTCGACTCCCTTGCCCTTTTTCAGTTGGAAAATACGTTCCTGATTTACTTTATCGGATTTGTAGCGATCGATTTTGCCAGTTATTGGAATCATCGCCTCAGCCATCGGGTGAATTATTTCTGGAATCGCCATGTGATCCATCATAGCAGTGAAGAGTTTAACCTGGCCTGCGCGCTGCGCCAAAGCATCTCTACCTTTATCGGCCTTTTTCCCCTTTTTCTTATTCCGGCAGCAATTTTCGGGGTTCCTCCGAAAGTGATCGCGACCATCGCCCCCATTCACCTCTTTATGCAATTTTGGTATCATACCCGGCATATTCCCAAACTGGGATTTCTTGAATACATTATCGTGACGCCTTCCCAGCACCGGGTTCATCACGCCATCAATCCGGAGTACATCGATAAAAATCTCGGGGCGATATTTTGTATCTGGGATCGTATGTTCGGCACTTTTCAGGAAGAACTCGATGATGTGCCCCCGGTTTACGGCGTTTTGAAACCGGCGCATACCTGGAATCCGATCAAGATCAATTTTCAACACCTCTGGACGCTCATTGTCGATGCCTGGCATACCAGCAGTTGGAAAGCTCGTATGATTATCTGGTTCAAGCCCACCGGCTGGCGGCCGGCGGATGTACGGGACAAATACAAACTTGATGTGATTGAAGATGTTTACAATTTTCAGAAATACCGCACGCCGGCATCAAATGCTTTTATCTTCTGGTCCGCAATGCATCTGGTAATCACCGTGCTGCTACTAATGTATATGCTTTATAGCTATGCGGATCTAAGCGATGGCAGCCTTTGGCTCTATGGCAGCCTTATTTTTGTTAGCATTTACGGCTATACTTCCCTGATGGACCGGGACAAATCTGCCGTTTGGATCGAAACGCTTCGGGGAATTGCCGGAATGGCAATTATTATTTACAGCGGGGACTGGTTCGGCATCTCCGGTAAATTTCTTTTTGCGGAGAATTTCGTCTTTGCATATTATTTCGCTACGATTCCCGGCGCAGTTTATTTTTCTTACTTCGAAAAAAACTCAGCAACAAAATCTCCGGTGCAGCAGTCTACCCCTTAATAGAGTGTAAACTAATTTTTTTTAATTTCTAAAGTAATGCCAATGAACTGCTGGCAACGGCATTACTTTCCAACAAAATATTCCGCCAGTAATTTGAACCATTTCTCCGCCTGAAAGTATTAAACATATCACCAAATAGAAAAACGCCAATATTTCAGCATCATTTGTTTTTGCATAACAACTTCGCCTTATCTTGATTTTCCAACAGCTCTCATCAACCTTAAAGCCGGGAGTAAATATGAAATTTCTGCGACTGCTTTTAGTGCTATCAATCGCTGTTTTCTGGGGATGCGACAAAAAGTCGACGGAGCCGACACCGCCGGAAACCCCGCCAGACCTTCTTGATCAGCTGCAGGCAATTGAAGGATTTACCGTCACGGAACTGCCTCCAACCGCCCATTTTCAGCGGCTTTTCGAAATCCATCTTACCCAGCCGTTAGACCATGACAATCCTTCCGGGCCAACTTTCACGCAGAAAATTTATGTCGGGCACGTGGACGAATCCTTGCCGGTCGTCTACGAAACGGAAGGGTATTCCCGAAACAACTTTAGAGTGCGGGACCTTTCCCCCTGGCTGCAATGCAATCAGATTTCCGTAGAACACCGCTTTAACGGTTCCTCGAAACCCGCCTCCCCGGACTGGCAATACTTAACCATCAAGCAGGCCGCGGACGATCTACACGTGATTGCCGAGAAATTAAAAACAATCTATGGTGCAGGCTGGGTATCTACCGGGCGAAGCAAGGGCGGCGAAACCGCGGTTTTTTACCGCCGGTTTTACCCGGATGATGTCGATGCGACCGTCGCATTTGTTGCCCCGCTGCTTTTCAGCGAGCGCGACGATAGAATTATAAATTACCTGAATAACGTAGGGGATGAAGAGTGCCGTAATCAAATCAAATCTTTTCAGCGCGCGTTATTGCAAAATGTTGATCAGCTTGCTGCCCTGGTACCCGATTATGTTGACTGGGTAAACCAGACATTTGATGCTAATATGACTTATTCCATTAGCTATGAATCTGTTATCAAACATGCCGCTATCGACTATCCCTTCGACTTCTGGAGTTCGACAGCCCATGGTTGCCTCTCCATTCCGGACAGCACTGCCAGTCCACAGGAAATGTTTGATCATCTTATGGAAGTCATCGACATTTTCCTCTATTACTCGGATTATGGATTGGATTTCTGGGAAGGCTGGTATTATCAAGCGCAAACGGAAATTGGGGATTACAAGCTGGATAACAGCCATCTGGCAGATTTAATCGGCGACCTGGATGTGCTTCATGGATTCGGAAATTCGCTGGTATTCGATCCCGCGCCAATGGCGGATGTCGATAATTGGGTAAGAACCTCCGGCGACCGGATCATTTTCATTTACGGCAGCGAAGATCCCTGGACTGTCGCTCCGTTTGAAACCAGTAACCTGGATGTGCTGAAAATCATTAATCCCGGCACCAAGCACGAGACTGGCATCGTTCATTTGAATTCAGCCAATCAAGCTCATGTGAAAGCAAAATTGGCCGGATGGTTGGATTACAGCTTTTGATTTCGGATTTCGGATTTCGGATTTCGGATTTCGGATTTCGGATTTCGGATTTCGGATTTCGGATTTCGGATTTCGGATTTCGGATTTCGGATTTCGGCAATATTTTACTTTCTTTGATTTTCCAAATAAAAAAAGAGCTTTTCCGGTTGCCCGGAAAAGCTCTTTAATTCCGAAATCCGAAATCACTTTACTTTTTCTTGTCTTCTAAATAAAACAACGACTCTACCGGGCGAAGCGGGCGGTTCATCCACAGGGGACGGCGCAAGCCTCCCGGCCCCGGTGCCGGTCGGGTCATCGCCAGCCATTCCCGGTATATTTCCATGGATTTTTCAGTGTCGACCTCTACGTCGCCATAGCGGTCATCGGTATGTGCTTTTTCGATGCGTACTTTCTGGTGCCAGCAATGCATGCCGCTAATCGGGTCCGGGTGTACCGGAAACGTAATATTTTGATGCACCCCGCCATCGCTCCAGAAAATACGGCGGGAATCCGGGTCATCACTATCGAATGGCCGCACGCCATCCAATACACGCATTTTATACTTCCCATCTTTTTCTTCAATAGCCACTGTGTTAGTCGCCCAGCGATTGCCGATTTTATCCTGCGGACGGCGCCAGCGGCCGAGGTGGTGGGAACAAGCGACAATACCCGGCTTAATCCCTTCCGTTACCCAAACCTTATCGACGAAATAGCCAATATCCGTATTGACACGCACCAGATCCCCGGTTTTGATCCCCAGCCGCGCGCCATCACTGGTATGCATCCAGACCGGATTGCGGTTGGAGATTTCCGTCAGCCATTTGGCATTGGCGGATCGGGAGTGAATCAGCGTGGGCAGACGGAAAGTCGGCACTAATGGGAAGTCGCCTTTTTCCCGGTCCATATTTTCTTCGTGAATATGACTTTTGATATACGCCGGAATTTGGTACTCCGGCCAGCCCCAATCGACCAGCGTCTGAGAATAAAACTCTTGCTTCCGGGATGGCGTGGGAAATCCACTTAGCGCCTTGCCATCAACCATGACGCCGAGCGCTTGTCCATCGCGGGTAATCAAGCCTGTTTTCTTATCAACTTGCGTGCCTTTCAAATCGCTTTCCGGAATCGACTTCAAATGCTTTGCGTAGGATGTCGATTCGACTTCAAAGGCGCCATATTTCCGCATGTATTCCAGTGGTGACAGCCCTTCTTCCGCCGCCTTTTCCGGCAGGTTCGGGGTATGCTCAAAGATAAAACGATAGTACTCATCAATAGAAATCTTCTCACCATCCCGATATGGAGAAATAAAGTGTTCCCGAATGCCCAAACTGCCATCAGGATCGATCTGCCAGGAAAGTTCAATCCAGAACTCATCCTCCTCCCAAACCTCGCCAGGATTGGCTTCCCAGGTAAAATCAACCTCTTTCCCCTGGCGGCGCAGCGCTTCCCGCAGCACTGGCTGGCGGTAAGCCACCCACATCCCGGAATGGGTTTCGTAACTGAGCAGATCATGACGCTCGCCGGAATGCCCCATGGGCAGAACGTAATCGGCATAATAAGCGGTTTCGTTCCAGGTTGGGGTAAGCGCGATATGCATGCCGACCAGCGATTCATCGGAAAGCGCATCCATCCAGACAAATCCATCCGGGTAGGTCCATACCGGATTGAATACCCGCGAGAAATAGACGTCCATTTTCCCCCGGCCTTCTTTCAGGAAGTGCGGTAACAGCTGGCTCAGTTCATAGTGTGCTAATGGATATTCATTCGGAAAATGCAGCTCATTCCAAAACTTCTGTGCCGGAGGTTTATCGAAAAATGATGGCTTGAATTTATTCCAGGCACTGGGCGAGGTGCCCCCAACGGTGCCAACACTGCCGGTGAGCACATTGAGGAAATGCAGACAGCGGGAAACCGCCCAGCCGCCAAGATTACCGCTACCGGCGCTTCGCCAGTTATGAGTGGAAAAGCGTTCCCCGGCTTCACCGATTTTCCGGGCGACATTGACAATCATCTCCGCATCAAGGCCCGCTTCTTTCGCGGCAAATTCCGGGGTGTAATCCTTGTATTCTTCCTGCATGGCGGCGATGAAATTTTCAAAGCTGGCGGTCTTTTTCGGGTGCACCTTGGCCATATAGGCCTCCCAGTTAACCCAGTTGCGGATAAAAGCTTCATTGTAGAGGCCTTCATCGAGAATCACCTTCGCCATTGCCAACAGTACCGCCGCCTCCGTGCCCGGGTAAGTCGGCATCCAGTAATTTGCCATGCTCGCGGTGTTGGAGAGACGCGGATCCATTACCGCCAACTGGGCGCCATCCATCATGCCTTCGATAATTCGCTGCGCGTGCGGATTAAAATAATGTCCTGACTCCAGATGCGCGCTGATCAGGAGAATAAAGCGGGCATTGGCATGATCCGGGGAAGGGCGGTCATAGCCATGCCAGATGGCATAGCCAAAGCGGGCGCCGGAAGAGCAGATATTGGTGTGACTGTTATGCCCATCGATACCCCAGGATTGCAGCACCCGATTGGCGTATCCTTCATGGCCGGGGCGGCCGACATGATATGCCACTTCGTTGTTCCGGCCTTCCTGCAATGCTTTCCGGATTTTCGCGGCGATATCTTTCAACGCCTCATCCCAGCTGACCCGCTCCCATTTTCCTTCTCCCCGCTTCCCGGCGCGTTTGAGCGGATAGAGAATGCGATCCGGATCGGAAATCTGGTTAATGGTTGCCGGCCCTTTTGCGCAGTTTCTCCCCCGGCTGCCGGGATGATAGGGATTGCCTTCGAACTTTCGAACGGACATATCCTCCTTATCCACATAGGCGAGCAGACCACAGCCCGCTTCACAATTGAAGCAGCTGGTCGGTACAATCATATAGTTACGTTTTTCCCGGCGATGCCCGCTTGT
>JAUIFT010000110.1 GCA_030430345.1 Calditrichia bacterium
CTTTCATCAGCGGTTGAAAAATTAGCGTATAGGAGTCAATCACTCCTGCGATACACATAATTTGTAACGGCACGATCACTGCCAGCCAATCATTCCCGTAAACGATTGTAATTAAGGATGGCGCTACAAAAAATAGCCAGGTCATTAGCGGATAGGTGATAAAGGCCAGATAGCTTACCACCTGCAAAAAAGCGCTGGCAACCCGCTGGTTGTCATCCTGAATGCGTGAATAGCTGGAAAACAATACGCTGTTCACTTTTCGCACCAGCTTTTTCCGGGGCAAGCTCATCAGTTCAAAGGCTTTCTCGTAAGCGCCGAGCATAACTTCACCGAGAAAACGGCCGATTAAAATATAGTCAACCTTGTTAATCCCAAAGCTGATGAAACTGCTGACATAGATCCATGCGCCAAAAGAAAAGCATTCCTTTAAGGCAATTTTACTAAAACGTAGTCCCGGCCGCCAGTCCGATATTTTCCGGGAAAAGAAGATAACCGCGCTGCGATAGGCGAAACTGCCAACGATTGCGCCAATAACCAGCGACCATACACCGTAGCCAGTGAGTGCTAAAATCAACTGGCAGGAAATCCCGGTAAATTTCCCGGCCGATTGTGCTATGCCGAGTTCCTTGAAACGCATTTCCCTTTTCAGGATCGCCTGCGGCACACTGGCAAAGGCCTTCAACAGAAAATCGAAAGCGATAATGGGCAGAATCGAATTGAGAACTTCCGTTTCAAAAAAACTGGCTACGGCCGGGGCCGAAACAATAATAATGCCCCCTACAATACCCATTAAGAGAATGTTAATGTAATAGACCGTATCGTAATGCTCATTCCGGACGTCCTTCAGTTGCACCAATACTGTGCTGAAGCCAAAGTTGCCAAGGCGCCGGGCAAATTGGGTGGCAATTGATACCATCCCCATAATCCCGTACACCGCCGGACCAAGCACCCTGGCTAACACGATGCCAACGATAAAACTAAAAACTACCTCTATTGCGTCAAATAAAAAGGTCCAAAAAACGCCTTCTTTTGCCTGCGAGCCAACATTTTTTGCCATTGCTGATTCTTTCATAAAAGCCATTGGTATGGAATCTAATTCTTTCCGGATGATGCCGATAACATAACACCCGCTATATTTTAGATTCCCAGAACTGCTATTTTTCTCTCAAAAAAATCAGCTCCCGGCCAACCGTGACAGCTTATCCACGGATTGGATAATTTGCTTAAAAACAAATTTGAATTTATCGATCCCTTTTCCGTAAGGATCATCGATCTCTATCGGTTTATCGGCGCTATTCTGGAGAACACCGAGAAAGAATAATTTATCTTTCGCGGAAGGATACAAGGCGCGCACGCGTTTATAAAGTTCGATATCCATAATGAACAGTACTCCGGAACGATCAACGATATCCCGGGTGAGTAGTTTGGAGCGATGTACGGACATATCAATCTCGAAAGACTTTGCCGCTTCTACCGCCAACTCCGGACTGGGACGGTTGACCCGTTCGATTAATCCGTATGATTCTACCCGGATCTCTTTGGAAGCACCTTTACTAATTAATTGCTGCAGATAGTAATCGGCGAAAGGACTGCGGCAGATATTGCCTTTGCAAACAAAAGAAACGTAAGGGTTTGCTTTTACCAACTTTTCGATGCGCCGGACTTTACTGCGCCGTGCCAGGACATTAAAACGATAATTGAGCTTAATGCCGGCGGTATAAAGTTTGTCAAAGGCGCCCTGGAATTGCTCGCCGATATATCCGCCAATAACCTTAAAACCCGGGCGGGGATCGTCCATCACCAGAGTGTCATAATGTTCCCGCAACAGCAGCAAATTAACGATCTCGCCAAATACTTTTGGGAGCGGGCGGGTCATTAAAAATGGATTCTTTTTGTCGGCGCGCAAATTCGCTTTGAACCATTCAAAATCCTTCGGGAAGTTGCGGCAATAGATATTGTATTTGTAAACCGGCGGTTTTGCGGGCACTTTCTCTTTTACGAGCATATCAAACAGCAATGCCGGGAAGTCGACACCTGCTGCTACCGGCAAAGGCACAGAGCCCCAAAAGCGGCCGTTAATTTCGATGAGAATACCGGATTTCTTTTCGTAATCGTATTTGTATTCCACCATCGCAACGCCGGTCCATTTAATTTCCTTGAGCATCTTTACCGATGCTTCATACAGCTCCGGAATTAGTGGTGCGCTCTTCCGATAGCTGCTGCCGCCGCCACCGAGTGGTTCATGAACCCGGTCGTGCTGAAAAGCGGCAATCACCTCGCCATCGCGCATCAGGAATTCCTGCCCGACACCAATGCCACCGTGAAATGACTGAATTAATACCGGGCAAAACTGGAGGATACGGGTAAGCCGCCGTTGCAGATCTTCCCGGCTTTTCGCCAGTTCCACATTCATATCGTAGCGAATGTTTTTGATAAAAACCTTGGAGGAAACCGGTTTGACGATCAGGGGGAATTCGAAATTTGCGTCAATTTCCGGGAGCTGATCGAGGCTGTCTACCTGAATAGTTTTTGGAATCGGGGCGCCAACCTGCCGGGCCAGCGCCAGGGTTTTGCTCTTACGGTAAGTGTACTCAAAGCCCCGCTCGTCCGGAATCGCGAATTTCGCCAGCTTCTCAAGCGTTTCCCGGTGTTGCATTACCGGCACCAGGTATTTATCGACGGTTGGAATAACGAGGTCGTATGTTTCTTTTTGCAAGTGGGCAATCAGTGCCTGCACCCACTCGTCGGGATCATGCCCGGCATTGGGGAATTGGACAACTTCCGCAACATATTTTGACAATTGCGCTGGCGAAAATGGGATATCCCGCCCTAAATGAACCGTGATGCCATGTCTGCCCAAAGAGCGAACGACAGTTAATGCACTGCGTTCGTCAACGCCGAGAACCAAAGCTTTATACTGCTGCATTGTTCAGATTTTCCGTTTCAATCAAATATTAAACGTTCAGTATTTCCTGGAAAGTGTGAATGGATTTCGCCATGTTAAACTGCTCTCGTTTCTCTTCGATAGTATTAAAGTTGTAGAACGGATTTTCGTAGAGAAACTTGATCGCTTTGGCAACATCTTCCACTTTGTTCACATCGCCGAAAATGCCAAAATGCTCTTCGACCATATGTTTCGTAGCACTTTCCGGCTCCGCCACTGCCAGTATTGGCTTTTGCAGGCAGAGATAATCGAAAAATTTACCCGGTAGCTGCAGGCGGGTCACCGGCTGCAGGAGAATCGGGATATGGCTGGCGACCATATATTCCATCACTGAATTATAGCTGACCGGCGGCATAAAATTGACCATGTCATCTATGCCCATCTCTTTGGTCATCTCCGGAATATGTGCCTGATCGGCATTGATACCACCAATAAAGAGAAATTCAATTCTGGAGCGATCGATTTCATCCTGCTCTACTAATAGTTTCAATGCTTTCAGGATAGTCGTAGGGTCGCGGTACTTGTACAACGAACCGGCATGGATAAATTTGACCTTCTCCGGCGTTTCGGTTTTACCATTGCGATACATGGCGTTTGGCTGAACCGTATCGGGGTCATATCCATTGGAAAACCAGATAAATTTATCCGCTGGCAAATAATCATAGTGACGCACATAATCGTCACGCATCTCTTTGGTTACCAGCACCACCTTGTCGGCATGTTCCACCACCCATTTTTCCAGGGAAACGATTTTATTGTGCTTCCACTGTTCAAATTTGTTTAACTCCCGCTCTTCGTCATGCCAGGGAGAGCGGGCCCAGGGATCACGGAAATCGACCACCAGTTTTTTGCCGGTCAGTTTTTTTAGCCAGACGGTGATCAGGTGCATACTGTGGGGAGGGGAGCTGGAGAAAATTACATCGACTTTCTCCTTCTTGATAATCCGGTATCCTCTCATTAATGCCAGGGGGAAAAAAGTGACGTTCTTATCCGGGAATTGCATGATGCCGGTTGCAAAGTCTTTTAATTGCGACCAGAAGGATTGTTTCTGCTTCGCCTTAATTTTTTCGGAATAATTCGCCTTTCCGTTTTTACCGGCTTCTTTCTTCTTCGGAGCCGCTTTGGCAATGCCGCTGTTGTTCTGGCTGCCCTTGGCATTTCCGCTAATGGATTCCCGCAACTTGAGCATACTTTCTACAGGGTCAATTTTTCCGGCGCGGTGGATGCTCAATTTATTGAGAATCTCATCTTTATCGTCATCAGTGCGATGGCTCATATCAGGATAGTAATGTTCCTTTAAGGTCAGGACAGATACCTGCCATTGCGACGGATCCAGGTACTTGGAGATTCGCAGAATCCGCTGAGTGCCAATCGAAATTGATGGCGGAAAATTTGTCGATACAATTAATAGTCGTTTCATTATGTTACCGGGTTTTGGAGGAGCGACGTTGCCGTTTCCGGAATATCGTCGGTTTTAATCGGCTTATCGAGCTCCCGCTTCATCATTTCAACTTCAGTTTTCATTATATTATTCAGCATCAGGGAAAAAGAACATAGCCAGTAGACAATTTCCGCGTATTGGCGACTATGGAACAAACCGGCGCCACAGAGACCGATCAGCGCTAGCTGTACGGCTGTGGCTTCAGGCACAAATTTCTTGAGCATTGGCATTCGCTTCGCCTCTCTCTTTAACCTTGCCAGTATGTAAAAAGTATGTCCCAGGAAGCCCAGGTAAAAGATTATCCCAAAGAATCCCCAGTCGGTAAAAACCGCTACGAAAGTATTGTGCTGGGATTTAGAACTAGTAATTTCAGGGACGTATTCCATCGAGAGTTCGATAAATCCTCCACCGCCAACCCCAAAGGGATGGTCTTTCCACATCTCCCATCCACCGGACCAGAGATGCAGGCGGCTGGTTGCGGAACCATCATCGTAAGTTTCTGTGGACTGCCGTTCGGCAAAATTTTCGTTACCTAATTTGGTAAAAAGAAATCCCACAAGCAATATGCCGAGAATGGCAGCAAAACGAACCTTGCCTTTAAAGAGGAATATTGATGCTAAACCAATGGCAGCCAGGCCCACCAGGGCGGCACGGCTGTTCGCGAGAATCAGCAGGTTAATACAAAAGACAACACCGACGATGGCCAATCCTTTCCCCCAGCGATTGCCTTTCAGGAAATAAACCCCGAAGAATGGCATCATGGCAATAATATGCGCCGAAACCGCATTTTCCTCGGTAGCGTTCGGCGCCATTACCCCGATATCCCGGTTCCCCCCAACCTGCCAGGAGGTAAATCCCCAATAGGTCGCCCAAAGTAATAATAGCCAGATCATTAGCTCATAATCCTTGAAAGTACGGATCAAAGTGGTTATCAGGAGGAAACTAATCCATACTTTGAATAACTCATTGGTTTTATCCATACTGACGTCCGGAAGGATTGCGACCCCGACCGATACCCAGAGCATATTGAGGATAATAAATAATAGCCATATACTCGTAGTGTATTTTGGTTCATGTAAAGGCGCCAGCTTGCGGCGGTGCATCAGCCAGCTGATCAACGTTGCCAGTGCGACAACAAATGACCAGCGTCCGCCGACGAAATCCGGCACTTCATCTCCCCACCAGTAATATGGCGGGTGATAATGCCATTCGAACATATAGGTTAAAACGCCATAATAGGGGTTGCGAAAGGTTAATAATAACCCACCGACGTAAAAAATCAGAAAAAATATCGCGGTAACACTCATAATGATCCATCAGTTTGGCTTAGACAATAACTACTTGAGCGCCGAATTCTCCAGCAAATTTCCGGCGGCGTTCTATCAGGGGTAGTTTTTTTCTACCCGGGACGCATGGATAGGTATATTTTAGAACAAAAAATGGTAAGAATCCATGATTCAAGGCACGCAATTTAAATATTTCACCCTCTGTTGTTGTGATTAAATGATTCAATAACGACAAGACAAATTAAAATGAAATATACTTCTCCGGCCCTTTAAAAAAGCCTTTGCTATGATTAATGAACATCCGGAAAGGTTCAAATTTTCAGGGGCCGTCGGTGAAAATACTCACCCGAAAAGCCGGTTTTTAACGGAGTCAATAAATGGCGATATGGTCGGCATTGGGTCCAAAAAGCGAAAATGCGGTAACACCTGGGGTTTGGCGATGCTCTTCAGCCAGCTGCCAAAAGAGAGTTCCCCCAGCTGCTTTAATTCTTTGTACGCCAGGTAATCGCGCCGGGGAAACCAGAGGGTGACATTTTCTTTGAAAGTTTCGATTTTCGGCACCGGCAAGCCAACGAGGTGATTGTAGACGATCAACGATGTATCCATGCCACAACGGATCAGTTGCTCATGGGCCGCGGTAAAACGGGCATTACACTCGATGATTTTCCATTGCCCGTCGCGCAGATCTTTCTTGAATTCCACATTGCCAAGACCGCGCAGTCCGGCCCCCTTAAAAAAGCGCAAACCAACTTCTGCAACTTCCGGATTCCATTCCGTTGCATGGTAGCAGCCCTGTCCGTTGTTTTTGGGAAAGCGGCGAATCACTTTTTTGGTAAAATGAAAAAGCAGGTTGTCATTTTTATCTATGTAAGTGTAATAACTGGCCAATTGCGTATCCGGCCCGGGAATCATCTCATTCAGAATTACTTTCAGATCGTTCTCCAAAACCTGCTCCAGGCGCTGATAAAGCTCATCCCAATTGCTAACGAAAAAAAGCTTTTCTCCGTTAAATGCTTTTTGGAAAAGATGAGAATGCTGCGGCTTAACGATCAGGGGGAACTGGATATCTTTATCAATTTTCTCGATATCTTCACGGGATTCAATCGCGGCAAATTTCGGGTAGGGGATGCCAATCTTTGCGGAAAGTTCCAGGGTGCGCCGTTTATTGAGCATGTTCAATACAAATTCCGGATTGGACTCGTCAAGAATGTAATGGGTTTGCAATTCTTTTCGGTGGTTGGCGATAAATTCCAGGGCGTCATCATTACAAGGAAATACCACACTGCCATGCAAATAGGTATGTTGTCCGGAAAGAAGCAGATCATACCAATTTGCAGCTATTTCTTTCTTGTCATGAATCGGATATACTTTTTTTGCATAGCGGGTGAATGCCGCACAATTTCTGTCCATTACCGCGAGGTAAATATCGATACCGCGTTTACCCAACGTGCGGGCAACTGCCAGTGCGTTCGATGAGCCGCCTAAAATGACGACCGGAGGTTTTTTCTTTTTAGTCATCTTAAATTCCACAATCGTATCAGTTTTATTGCTGCTTTGCTAAAATATATTCAAGGATGCGCTGAGCAACCGGCACGCCTTCGTCCGGATTATTGATCAGGTAATGATGATGGATACCAGGATTTGTATTGATCTCATTAATGACCCCGCCTACTTTTTCCAGGGGTTGGGAAACATCCGGGGTGA
>JAUIFT010000111.1 GCA_030430345.1 Calditrichia bacterium
GGTTTCTTCCCGGTGTTTACGGAAAGCATCGCGCATTTTCCGGCGGTCGCCATCCATATTATAGCGCAGCTCTTCCATCTCTTCGCGGGAAGTCGCCATAATATCAGCAACCTGTCCGGCCTGCGCATCGTCCAGACCAACATAGTCGACCAGGCTGCGGGTGCGGGGATCCAGCGATTGCCGGAACGCTAACATATCATCAAATAGCACTTTTTGGTCTTCGTTTAATAAAACGGCAATCTGTTTGTTCTTCAGATCCTCTCTTTTCTGATTGGCTTCCTGCATGGCCTCGCGGTTACCCTTGTTTGCTTTCCGGTCCTCCATGGCCTGCTTTTCGCTCTCCTGAAGAATTTGCTCGACTTGACTCATCTGCGTTTCATTCAAGGCCAGTTTTTCACTCAAGCGTTCCAACTCCCGGGCTGCCCGGTCTCTTTCTGCTGCCAGCAGCGGGCTGATAGCAAATAAGGTCAGTAAAATGATCATCAATTTTTTCAAGTGCATTGTAGTCTCCTCTGGTAACTTTTATTTACTTTCCTGGTTAGACGCCCGGAATTTTATTTTCTTGCAAAGTAATTTCAAAAATTTAAAATCGTTTTTCGTGAAAATGGTAACAAAGTGATTGCCGGACTTGTGTATATTGCTTGCAGTTCAAGGATGAACGTTATTTTGAAGGGACTCAAAAATGCGGTAGGGGCTGTAGCTTAGCCGGGAAAGCGTCGCGCTGCTTGCAGAGCGAAGACAGAGGTTCGAATCCTTTCGGCTCCACTAAAAAATAATTTTGCAACAAGACGGGGCTGTAGCTTAGTCGGGAAAGCATCGCGCTGCTTGCAGAGCGAAGACAGAGGTTCGAATCCTTTCGGCTCCACCAATCTCCTCTCAATAAAATGATTATTACAGGTGTTTGATGTTTTCAAACACCTGTTTTTTTGTACCGCTTATCGTTTTCTCGCCAGGGTTAAACCATCAGCAATCGGCACCATGCTGATATCCACGCGATCATCTTCGTGCAATTTCCGGTTAAGGCGCCGAATCGCCTCCGTATCATCGTCGGTAATTGAAGTATCTACGATTTTCCCATCCCAAAGCACATTGTCAATGGCGATAAGTCCGCCGGAGCGCAGCAGGCGTAATGTATATTCATAATATCCATCGTAATTTGTTTTATCCGCATCGATGAAGGCAAAATCGAAACTATTCTCCTGACCATCGCTAATTAACTGCTTGAGTGTTTCCAGCGCCGGGGCAAGGCGCAGGTCAATTTTGCCGGCAACACCGGCTGCGGCCCAATAGCGGCGGGCAATCGCCGTAAATTCTTCGCTGACGTCGCAGGCAATAATTTCACCGTCATCCGGTAAAGCATTAGCGACAGCAAGGGCGCTGTAGCCGGTAAAAACACCGACTTCCAGGGTTCTTTTTGCGCCAATCAGTTTGACGAGCATTGCCATAAATTGCCCTTGTTCCGGGGAGATTTGCATGTTTGCATCGGCGCGCGTGGCGGTTTCCCGGCGCAGGTCCGCCATGATCTCGCTTTCCCGCAGAGAAACATTAAGCAAATATTCATAAACAGTATCAGTGAGATTGAGCGTTTGGTTGGACATTAAAAACCTCTTAGTTTTTCTGAAGTTACGTAAGGAATTAGCCACGGATGGACACGAATTCACACGGATGCTAAAATATTTACATATAAATATGAACGGGTATCCGTATCAATCTGTGTAAATCAGTGGCTCTTAATATAGTGAATTCATTTGATTAGTTTACAGGAGAAATTTTTCGGCGCCGGATAGAAAACGCGTTGCCAGTTTCATGATGAGAAATGTATTTCCTGGAAATCAGAAGCGAAGAAAAAGCCTTGATAAGTTCGTGCGGAAATTCTATGTTTGATCTCTTCATAAATAGAGCGGGGTAAAAATGTCTCTGGAAAAATTTATTCGGGAGATGCCGAAGGTGGAATTGCATGTCCATCTGGAAGGTGCGATTCAACGAGAAACTTTGCTGGCGCTGGCGAAACGGAATAATGTGCCTTTACCAGCCAGCGACCCGGAAGAGTTGCGGCAGTGGTATCAATTTACCGATTTCCCGCATTTCGTTGAAATTTATCTGACCCTTTCCCAATGCATTCGCAATGCCGATGATATCGAGTTGATTGCCCGGGAATTCCTGCGCGGTCAGGCGGCGCAGAATATCCTTTACAGTGAAGTTACCTATACTGCTTACACACATTATCAGAACTATCAGATACCCTTCGAGGAACAGCTGGCAGCATTAAACCGGGCGATTCGCTGGGCGGAAAAAACGCTCGGTGTCAGCATGCGAATGGTGATTGACATCGCCCGTCAGGTAACGCCGGAAGAAGGGATGATCACCGCCGAATGGGCGATAAAAGGAATGGATGATGGCGTGGTCGCCCTGGGACTGGGCGGGCCGGAAGTGGGCAATCCCCCGGAAAAATTTCAGACCGCTTTCGAGCGTGCATGGGCGGCGGGCTTGCCAGCGGTCCCCCATGCCGGGGAAACTGTTGGTCCGGAGAGCATTTGGGGCGCCCTGAAGCATTTAAATGCGCAACGTATTGGCCATGGCGTTCGTTGCGTTGAGGATGCGCAGCTAATGGCGGTTTTGCGGGATGAGCAAATTCCCCTGGAGGTGTGCCCGACCAGCAATCTTTGCCTGAAGGTCTATCCGGATATGCCCAGCCACCCACTGCCGAAGATGCTGGCGGAAGGGCTGAATGTCTCCCTTAATTCCGACGACCCGCCGATGTTTAATACAACCCTTACCGATGAATATCTGCGTACTGCAACAACTTTCGACTTCGACATTTTAATGCTGGAAAAGCTGGTGTTTAACGCCGTCGATGCGGTTCTTTTACCCACTGCCGGGAAGCGCGCGCTCTCGAAAAAGATGGCTGGTTTGTTTGCAG
Organism: Calditrichia bacterium; assembly: GCA_030430345.1. The sequence goes on from JAUIFT010000111.1 coordinate 2,921, forward strand.
AATTGAAGCAGAATTACCCGGATACCAACGCCGGATTTTAATTTAACAACAATAAATTATCGACGAAAAATTTGGAGATATTCGATGAATGTTTACTGGAAACATTGGTTTTTAATCCTGATTTTTGCATTTACGATGATCGGCGCAGCGCAGGAAAACATCCGGCAAATTGCCATCACTATTGATGATTTGCCGCTGGTGCGCGGCCGGACAGCAGAACGAATGCAGCGAATCACTAGAGGCCTTCTTGATAATCTCCAGCAGCACAAAGCGCCGGCGATCGGTTTTGTGAATGAACGGAAGCTGGGGGAGCCGGATGCATTGCCGGAGCGCGTCGCATTGCTCCAACAGTGGCTCGATGCGGGGATGGACCTCGGTAACCATACCTATTCTCATCCTTCCCTTTACCGCACCCCGCTGGAAGATTACCAGGAGGAGGTGCTCCGCGGGGAAAAAGAAACGAAGAAACTCCTGGAGGCCGCCGGAAAAGAAATGCGCTATTTTCGCCATCCATACCTCAATACCGGGCCGGAGCTGGCGGTAAAAAATGCTTTCGAAGTATTCCTGAAAGAACACAACTATGTGGTGGCGCCGGTGACGATTGATAATGAAGAATGGATTTATGCCCAGGCTTACGACAAAGCCAGCGATAAAGCAGAACGGCAAAAAATCGGTGAAGATTATCTGCGATACATGGCGGAAGTGTTTGATTTTTACGAAGAATTGTCGCGGAACTTATTGGGCTATGAACCAGCGCAAATACTGTTGATTCATGCCAATGCGCTCAATGCGGATTACCTGGGGAAATTATGCGAAATGATGGTAGAACGCGGCTACCAGTTTGTTTCTATTGATGCCGCTCTGCAGGATAAAGCGTACCAACAGGCAGATAACTATGTCGGTCGCAGCGGTATTTCCTGGCTGCAGCGCTGGCGCATTACCCGCGGGGAAGCATTCCTGCCGGAACCAACTTCCCCGGATTGGCTGAAAGCGCTGGCGCGGTCTTAATAATATCAAATCTGCAATTAAGTATTATCAGAACCGCCGCTTTTGCTGCTGTCGTTTCCGGATGATTTGCCACCCTGCCGGGAACCGCCGCCGGATGGGCGTTTGCGCGGTGGCCGTTTCCGCCGCTGCCGGGAAGATGACTGGGGCTTTTCCGAACGATTCCCCTCAGATTTTGATGTGGCGCTCGCATTGGCGGCATCTCCCGACCCGCTGCTATCCGAAGATTGGTTTTTCCGGTTACTGCGATTCTTCGAATGCCCGCCGTAGCGTTTTCCGCGGGAACGGCTCCGGGAGTGCGCTGCTTCCGCCCGCCGCCGCCGTTTTAAGCCAGGCTGATAATATTCCAAGTAGATTTCCAGGGTGGTTACCAGAAAGATCATTATTACCGGGCCGTAAATAATGCCCAGGAAACCAAACATCCCCAGACCGCCAAAAGCACTTAGCAGCACCAGCGCAGAATTTAACTCGGTCTCTTTCGGTACCAGATATGGACGGAGCAAATTATCAATATTGCCGACGATGACCATACTGCCGGCAATTAAAAAGATGCCCTGCCAAATTTTCCCCAACAAAAGTAAAACTAAACCAGCGGGAATAGAAAGAAGCTGCGCTCCCATTGGAAGTATGGATAGAAAAATCGCCAGGATGGTAAAAAAGAGTACATAATCGATGCCGGCAATCCAAAACAGGAGGCCTGTCACCAAGCCCTGAATGAAGGCGATGATAAAAACCCCGCGGGACATCGATTTGGTCATTGCCGTCATGCGGTCGATGTAAATCTGGTCAAGTTGATCATCCAACGGGCTGAGGTCTTTCAATAGCTGGATAAAGCGATGATATTGCGGTAGCAATACGATAATAATGGTCAGGAAAATAATGAACTTTGCCACCCATTCCACCGAAGAGCTGCCGATCGATAATACCTTGTTGCCAAGGAAAGTCGCAACCGGCTCGATGGTGTTGCGAACGGTTTCAATGACTTTCTCTTCGGTTAAGCGATAATTTTCAGAAAAGGGAATACGGGCAAGAATTTGGTTGACTTCATCGACGACGATGGTGAGAGAATCCCGCTCGAAAGAGACATCTTGCCGGGAGACCAGGGTGGATATTTCCCCCTGAAATTCCAGGGCTTGATTAACAGTGATATTAATAATCAGAAATACCGGAATGAGCAAAGTCAGGAAGATGGTTACCAGCGTCACCGCCGTTGCGATTGAGCGCCGGCATCCGAACCAGCGAAAATAGCGGTCGTAGACCGGGCGAAACATCAGTACTACCACAAATGAAAAAGCGATGGTGGCGATATACTCCTCCAGTAAAAAATAGGAGATAAACAAGGCCACGGCCAAAAGTATATAGAAAAAAGTTTTTCCCTCTTCGGTATTGATTTTCATTATTACTCCTCGAAAAAGTTAAAGGGCTGTTCGGGGTGAATGGTAAGATTAACGGCCACTGGCAATCAGTCCGCTAAGCCGGATAGCGACTCGGCCGTTATTGGGCGGGGGTGTTGTGTTGTTCAGATCCGGTAAATCCGGTGAGGATTGCGGTTGAAACAGCTGGAGCTTCTCGCTTAACTCTCCGAGTATCTCCAGTGCGAGATTGGCATTCTCGAAACCTTTCCGCACAATCATCGGATCCTGCCTTTCACCAATTTTATCCAGGGCGTTCTGGTGAATTTCGGTTGACCAGCGTAGGGGGCTCTGGAAAATTTCCTGATTTCCGGTTTCAGCGCTGCCGTTATTCTGGTAAGATTCCAGGCGGGATGTTGTTGCGGTATGAATCTGCCAGAAAACCGTATTAACGATACGATTGACTTCCTGGGCAAGGTCCTCAAAGGGAAGCGCATTGATGAAAGCGAGCTGTTCCGGGGTCATCAATTCAACTTCGCTGTGGATTTCGTGGGCTTTTTTTTTAAGCGCCTGAACTTCCCGTAACCAGATGCTGCGAATATTATTTCGTAAAAAAGTTTGATCGTTATTTCTCAGGGCGATGAGCACTTCCAACTGTTGCTTCCATTGTAAAAAAGCAGCATTTGCAGAGTCGATGAGTGCATCTGCCTGATCATAGTCTTTTTTTTTTCAAGGCGGCGTTTGATGCTTCCAAAACATTCAGAAATTGGTTAGCATCCGGAGAGGCCGGCATTTGTTGCAATGTTGGGGAATGGTTCTTTTTAAATGCGGTATATGCCTGTTCCAAAGAGGCGATCCGGCCTTCAATACGCCCGGAATCGCGGTCGCTTTGCCAGGAAGATAGCAGGAGGTAGGCGCAAAGTCCCAAAAATACAATGAGTGCAGGAAAGAGATACTTCGGGTTAAGATCGCGAATGGCGCGGGTGAGGCGATTGATTGACGACCTTAGCTTCTTGAGGTAATCCCCGATAGAATGATAAAAAGATTCCGTGGCATCGTCATCCGGGACAGGATCGGAAAGGGAATCGTCATTAATGTGGGCGATGATTACGGTAATATTATCATGACCGCCGCGGTCGTTGGCAAGGTTGATCAAATTATTGCAAGCTTTATCCAGCCCTTTCGAATGCAGGACGATTTCCAGCATCTCTTCTTTTTTGACCAGGCTGGAAAGTCCATCGCTGCAGAGCAGCAGATAATCATTTTGCTGTAAGGGAACCGGGGTAAAGGCGACGTTCATTTGTATCTGGTTTCCTAACGCCTGTAAAATAACATTGCGCCGCGGATGAGTTTCCGCTTCTTCCTCGGTTATTTTGCCGGCTTCCACCAATTGATTGACAAAAGACTGGTCTTTGGTTTTCTGGGAAATTTTTTCGTCGCGGATTAAGTAGGCCCGGCTATCGCCAATTTGCCCGAAGTAGGCGTAATTGTTGAGAATACCGGCAATTGTTGCCGTTGCCCCCATGCCGCGCATTTCCGGGTGTTGCTGCGCATGTTCGCTGATGACCTTGTTGGCAGACTGCAAGGAAGCATCTATCTGCTCTATAAAATCTTCTTCGGAAGGAGGCTGGGGAAAGCGCATCACTTTCGAAACGGTTTTGACCGCCAGGCTGCTGGCGATTTCCCCGGCAGCAGCACCGCCCATGCCATCGGATACCATCAGGGTAATTCCGTGGGGATGCAATGGCGCTTCCAGGACCGCCGGCAGATAATCGATATCCTCGCTGGTTGTATCGACTACCAGGAAGCTGTCTTCGTTGCCCTTTCTTACTTTACCGGTGTCGGTGCGGGCAAATATTTTGATCATAACATCGGACCAAATAAATATAATTAATCTATACAACGCCTGAGCAGCAATCAGTCATCTTTATTCTCAAGCCGCTATAGTATCGGGAATTATTCCCTTCAGTGTTGTGCTGCGCGTCAGACAGCCCTTATTTATTGGCGTCTTTTTCCAGCATAACTTTAGTTTAATCAATATTTCTTTCAGATCAAAATCAACGACTATCTTCATATTCTTTAATTAAGGTGCCGGAT
>JAUIFT010000112.1 GCA_030430345.1 Calditrichia bacterium
CGCTATTGAGAAAATTCTCAGTGCCAACCAGCAATGCAAACCGATTTGTTTCATCCTTATCAAGGTCGCGCAGTTCTGCAATCGCATTTCCGGATAAGTCAAAAGTTCGCCGGTATTTGGCATCTACCAGTACCGCCCGGAAATTTTCCGGAAGTGATACTGTATTGCGCAGATAAAAGTTAGCCTTGCGTTTTACACCGTCGAGGGTAAAATACCAGACAGCTCCTTCGGGATCAAGAGCGCGGAAATCGCTGCTAAAAGCAGCAGGACGCTCGTTCCATTCCCTTTCGAAACGGAGCGAGACATAATCGCGATCCGGAGAGATCAGATTCTTATGATCCAGATAATCCTGATCATCATGAGCATCCTGGCGCATGCCGATAACATTTACATCAAAGCTGGTTGCAGTTTCCGCAACTAAATCAAGTTGCCAATCGGCAGCAGTGTCAATTTTAGGCAGCAGGGATTTAGCTACACTACGCTGCGGATGGAAGGTTAGCGTCAGCGGAGCGGTCGTCCGGTTGCGAACCATAATCCCGCTAAACGGGGCCATGGTAAAGTTGGTTTTAATTTTCGGAATCCAGCCGGTTTTTGCCAACTGGCCACTCCAGGTTTGTCCGGTCCATTGGTAAACTTCCAGGGAATCCTTGTTCACTGCATCAACCTGATCCCAATTTATATCAAAGGGATAAGGAGAGCCGATTTGATTCCAGCCAGGCTGCAAAGTGTAGTTGAAAGAATCGGCGGCGAGAACGCTCATCTCCGGAAAGGCGATGGTCGTTGCGGCGGCGCTGCCCTGATCATCATTGCGGACATATAACCAGAATGCATTTCCGCTGGCAAACTGTCCGTAATCACCCAGATTATCCAGAGCCGTTTTGTCATAATAATTTGTATTGACACCACTGGAGTCGGTGCGATAGATCCGCCAGGTAAAGTCCCCATCCGGTCCCAGATCGCTTAAGACATCTCCGATGCTACCACTGGACGGTTGATAAGGCAGTGAGAAAATCTGCCAGCGATTGAGGGAAGCCGTTTCGAAAGCATGGTTGACCGATCCGGCGGGAATAAGCACGCTGGCAAAGACCGGATCCGATGTCGTGGTAATACCAAAATCGTCCGTCACTTCTACAACGGCCTTCACGCCCAATTGGGTCACGCTACTACCGGGAATGATCCCCTGGTAACTGCCTTCCAATAACTGAAGTGTATCCGGCCCGCTGAACGTCTCGCTGTTGCTCGCTGCATAGCGAATCAAAACTTCCCGAATAGTCGTATCCGCTTCGATTGTCGCGGAGACATTTACATTTTCATTCAGGCGGGCACTGGCAAGAGAAACATTGGTAACGCTCGGCGGCTGTAGACCCCGCCCATTTAAGGTTACCCGATATGGTAAGTTGATAACATCATTGCTGTAGATTTCCAGGGTCGCGGTTTTTTGCCCCTTGCTTAAAGGCGCAAAGCCAGTCTCGACATCTACCGGTACGCCTCCGGCGGGGATCGTCAGGGGTAATCCACTAATGGTCGCAGAGAAATCCGCAGAATCTGCCCCGCTGACCGCGACACTATCAATTCGCAGGTCAACAATCCCGTCATTGAGGATCTGAAGCACAGCGTTGCTGCTGCTGTTCGTGGCAGTTCCCGGAAAGGTGAGGGTATCACTGCTGACGGCGATCTTCCGAAAAACCCCGGTTCCTTTCAGAGTAACATCGAACAGCGGCTCATCCGGATCATCAGTAATCATCCGTACGTTGGCAAACCTTTCTCCCAGGGTGTCCGGCGTAAAAGTCATCGGAATCGTCAAAAAGCTATCCGGCGCAATCTCGACAGGCAGCGGCGGAAGGCTGTCGAAAGCAAAAAGGGCGGAATCCTGCCCGAAGAGAAAGAACTGATCGATGGTCAGCGCTGCCCCACCTTCATTGAGAATATTAAGATTGGCAGGTGTCGGCACGCTCACCTGGGCACCTCCCCAGTCCAACGTATCATTTTCCACGGCGATATCCGGCAGAACGCCATAGCCGCTTACCTGAACATCAAAGACGGAAGAATCCGGATCGTTGCTGACAAAACGCAACAATGCATTGCGAAGTCCAAGCACCTTGGGAATAAAACGCACGCTTATACCCAGCGGTTCTCCACCCGGATTGATAACAACCGGCAATTCTATTTCCCGCACAAAATTAAACTCGGCCAGAAAATCATTCAACAGCACAACTTCTCTCAACACTAATGGTGCTGAGCCATCGTTGTCTACTTGCACAAATATTGTTGATTCCCTGTTCACCCGTACGCTGTCGAATGTAAGCGGGTCTGGCTGAATAAAAATATTTGGTTCCACCCCATTACCGAGAATATCGACCAGCAATGTATTATTAAACGGATCGTTGTTTACAATCCGAAACTGGGCGGTTTTACTACCGACGGAGTCCGGCGAGAATACAGCTGACAAGCGAATATTATCACCATCCGGTTGTAAAGTAATGGGCAGTGCGGGAGGGTTCAGCAGGGTAAATAAAGCGGCATCGGGACCGACGATCGACAAGCTGTCGATAACCAGCGGCACGCCACCAACATTGGCGATCTCGAATGATTGTAATGAGTCCGTGCCAATGATAACATCCCCATAATCCAATGGATTCGGCGTCACGCTAATCTCCGGCAGCACACCCCGGCCGGTAAGATCAATTTGTAGTGGATTTTCATCCGGATCATTGCTGACGATATCCAAACTGGCGATCTTGTCCCCGGTTGAGGTGGGTAGAAACCGCACATCGATTGCCAGCGAATCGCTGCTGGAAGCGGGTATTGTCGCCGGCAAGGTTGGCGCTGCAAATATCGAATATTGATTGCTGCCCAGTCCACTAATTGTCAGATTACTAATAATCAAATCGGCATCACCGGCATTGCTTAACCAAACCGTTTTAATAGAATCCCGGCCGACCAGTAATCGGGAAAAATTCAGCAGGGTATCCGTCGGGGTAATATCCGGTTCGATGCCGGTCCCACTCAGTTTAACGAACAATGGATTTTCATCGGGATCATTACTGACGATTGAAAACAGTGCGGAGTCCAGTAATCCCCGGCGTTCCGGGGTAAAGGAAATTTCGATTGATGCCGGACTTCCTCCCGGAGCAACAGAAAAGGGCGTTCCGGGGGCAGCGGTAATCTGGTAGTTGGAGCGATGGGCACCGATGATGTTGATATTACTGACATCCAGTCTGGCAAGCCCGGTATTACTGATATCCAGATTCATCTTCACTTCCGAGCCGACGAGAATGGTCCCAAAGTTTATCAATGTGTCGGAAAGCGCGATATCCGGATGAGCGCCATTTCCAGTTAACGAAACGACTTTCGAACCGTTATTCGGGTCATTGGTAAAGAGAATTAAAAAGGCGTTTTGATTGCCAACATTATCCGGAGAAAATTGCACCTCAAGTCCATACGGCGTACCTCCCGGCGGAATAACGATTTGCCCGGGAGGAAAATTCAAGACATCAAAAAAGCTGCTGCCACCGCCGATCAGAGAGGTATCACTGACCACCAGGTTGCTGTTTCCATTATTACCGATGGAAAGGGTAATTACTGAATCATCATTTACCAGCACATTCCCGAAATCGAGATTTTCCGGCGACAACGTCAACACCGGGCTCACCCCGATCCCTTCCAGCGTTACGCTGCGAACGGGCTGATTGATGTCGTTACTACTGATGTCCAGCGAGGCTGTGAGCGGCCCCATCATATTCGGTCTAAAGCGAACGTTGACTGCCAGTGGTGCGCCGCCGGGCTGAATTGTCAGGGGAAAATTGAAATTATCTACCAGTGTAAAGCGGCTGGCATTCGTACCGCTGAAAGTCATGCCGGTAATTTCCAGTGGCGCACCGCCGATATTGAAAATATTGAAAGCAGCCGTGGTATTTTGTCCCACTTGCACTTCGCCAAACATGACGGTATCCGGATCGGTATTGATGTCCGGTTCCACGCCGGTACCGGATATCAGAATCTCCAGGGTATCATTGCTGGGATCGTTACTGATGATCCGCAAACTGGCGAATTTTGTCCCGAAGAAAGTTGGCGAAAAAGTAATACTCAGATTGGCCGGCTGAGCGCCCGGCAAGATGGAAAACGGTGGCGTCGGACCGGCGGAAATACTGAATTGATCAGCATTTGGCCCGATAATATCCAGCAATCCAACGACGAGTTCCTGATCGCCATTGTTATTGATGTTAACGGATAGGGTTGAATCTTCGTTTACTGTAACATCGCTAAAATTGAGCGCAACCGGATCGACAGATATTGACGGTTGTGCCAATAAGCTGATTGACATAAACAAGAACAGGTAAAGCAGGTATAGGCTCGATTTCAATTTCATTCGTAACATCTCCTAATGTCCCATTTCGCATCCCGGCGATTTTTTTCCCTTAACTTCCTTTCGAACGATTAATAAAAGAGAGTCTTTTAATTCCCGTCGCCCCCGGGCACACTGGGCGGGAGACCAATTGGCACACTTTGGATCATACCGGTTTCATCATCGTCGAAAAATAGAAAATATCCTAAAATGCCAGCCGCGACCGCGCCGCCGGCAACGATATACCGGGTGCCAATGCCACCGCCATCATTCGTTTTGCGTTTAGCGAACTTCGGTTCCGGCTGATCTTCCGGCAATACCCGCGGTTTGCCGTCTTTGTTATCCAGAGAATAGGCGGGAAGCTTGTAGGGGAGGATATCATCCCCGTAGACCTGGGCCAGGTAAATCTTGGAAGTATTAACTTCCCGGGTAACAAAAATCAAATTATTTTTGCGAACGTCAAAATCACGGATATCCGGAAAGAGCAAATGAATACTTTCGGCATAATTGATTGCGCGTTCCTGTTTATCCAGCCAGCGTTTGATATTGACGGAATAGAGCGGATAATTTCCGGCGGGGTCATTCTCCTGGCATAATACAGCTTCTCCTCCGGCCAACCAACGGGCAGTTGATTGATTGGTGCGCACGTTTTCAAACACTTCCGTCCGATAACCTTCCAGGACGCTGTTAACCAACTTTTGGTCTGCTCCCCACTCCAACTCGGACACATAGAGATTCGCGGTTTCGTTCTGCAGAATGCCTTCGCCAACATATAAAACTCTTGCACCGGAATGCGGATCCCAGGAAGGACGGTAAAAATTGGCAAGTGGATCGTTGGTAAGATTGTATATATTGTCCGGTCCCTGCTTAGCGAGATCCATTACCCGGATTTGATATGTCGCGACGCGACGCCCGGTAAAACTCTCCAGCTTGACATAGGCAAGCAGGTTAACACTGGAATCCGGATTCCAGATGTGAGTTCGTTCTTCCAGCGGTGTATCGGTCAATTGCGTCAGCCTGATATTTTCAACATCGCGGGAAACATCGGCGATAATTTTATCAATATCGGAAATCAGGTAAAGGTCGCCGTTCCCGCTTCTCTTCGAAATAAAAGCGATGGCATTACCGTCCGGCGACCATTTCGGTTCGGTATCTATCGCCGGATCAGACGTCAGCCGGATATAATTGCTCCCCCCGGAAAAGCCGATGTAAATATCGCGATTATTTTCCGTGCCGTTGCTAACAAAAGCAAACCATTGGCGGTCCTGACCATCCAGTTTTGGCCGCCAGTGTAAATGCTCGTTATACACAATTGCCTGATAGAAGGTATCTTCTGCGGAAACGGTAGGACCGCTGTTGCGCAGCACTGTGCGTACTTCCGTAAGACTTTTTGCCGCCAAATCGTAAATATAAAGATAGCGGTTCTCGTCAGCCGGCTGATCGGATCTCACAAAAGCAAACACCTGGGAGGGATACGGCGAAAAAGCCGGCTTATGCAGTGTTCCACCTAATGATTCCGTCTCACTGGAGAGCACTTCCAGTGCCCGGCCCTGCATCTGAATCGCCGTTTGCGACATCAGGCAGCTGCTAATCATTAGCAGAATAAAGCAACATTTTTGTAACATGGGATTTCCTTTGATATCGATGTTTAGCATCTTTTTGGCAGGTCGGTTTTGTTTTATGTCAGGAGCCCGTTAATTCATTAAAGAATTATGATATGACAGAGAATACAATTTTGTTATTCAAAATTTTCTCATAAAACGCAAAAACTTAACCAATTCCGGTGATGATTTCAACTGTTAATTTTAATGTACCTTTAAATTTATAGAAATTGACAAATATCACTTTTTCTTAAAAATTATGCAATTTTTCAAGCATTTGTCACCAAGTTGTATTGCAAAATGCTCACCCTGAATGTATATTTGGTATTGGCATAATTTTCCGGGAACGATTCCGGGAATTCGCCAAAGCAGATACGGAGTCGAAAGAATCTATTTTCCCGTTTAACCTGGATCACAGAAGCGCCGGCGCTATACATTATATTAGCGAATCACTGTTTGAATAGACCGTCCGCCTTCTTTGAAATCCCAAACAAATAATTTTATTAACCTTACAGCCAATATTGGACGGATGAACTGACGATTGAACAGTGGCACCGAGCGTATAATAACAGGAGAAAAAAAATGGCAAATCTTGCAACAGTGGTAATGGCAGCCGGCAAAGGCACCCGAATGAAATCTGACCTTCCAAAAGTGTTACATCCCCTCAATGACCGGCCGATGGTAAATTATGTCATCGATGCTGCGAAAGCAGTTGGTTCGGATAAAACAGTATTGATCGTTGGTCACAAAAAAGAATTGGTAATAGAAACGATCCAGGATGACGGCGTTGAGTTTGCGGTGCAATCCCCGCAGCTGGGTACCGGACATGCAGTAATGCAGGCGGCCCCTAACCTGAAAAATTTTGAAGGCAATGTGCTGGTATTGTCCGGCGACGTTCCCCTGCTCCAGGCCGGCACACTTCGGCGGTTGATTGATATCCATGAGTCTGAAGGGGCATTGGCAACCTTGCTGACAACGAATATGGACGACCCGACCGGCTATGGCCGCATTGTCCGCGATGAGAATAATTTTGTTCGCAAGATTGTCGAAGAAAAAGATGCGGATGATGAGATTCGCGAAATTCAGGAAATTAATGTCGGCATTTACATCTTTACCGCGAAAGAATTATTTGCCACCCTCCCCCAGGTAACCAACAATAACCGCCAGGGTGAGTATTATCTGCCGGATGTGGTAAAAATTTATGTCGATCGCAATGAGAAAGTCGCGGCAGTATTAACCGAGGACGTTGAAGAAACCCATGGCATCAACACCGTGGATCAGCTGAAGAATGCCGAAGAGATTTTGATGGCTCGAATCGCCGAATAAATGTAAAATTTTCAATAATCAATGTAGAATTTTCAGGTATAACAATACCAGCACCAT
>JAUIFT010000113.1 GCA_030430345.1 Calditrichia bacterium
ATTGTCGCTGCCGGTCCAGACTAAAATGCCGGCATTGTCGTCATCTACATCGCGGGATTCTTCCAGCGCCAAAGTTGTCCCATTACGCAATTTGATTAAAGAGCCATAGTGACGCTGCGGTGTAATACTTTCAATATTACGAAAAGGAATGTGATATTCTACCCGATCATATTTCCCATCGAGCATTTCCAGGTCGAGGGATTCATCCAGATCGTAAGCAATTTTTCCGGTAACAGTTTGTCCATCCTTTGTTTCGATACGAGCTTCCAGAACCCGGGCAGATTTGAAATCGTTATAAGCAGGACCGGAGCTGGATGGTTTGGAAAAACGAATTTCTTCGAATTCCCGCCATTCGATCAACGCTTTGCCGTATCCTTTCGGATCTTTTACGACGATGCCGCGATTGTCATCATCCACATCATTGCTGTCATCCAGGTAGATTTCCCGCCCGGAGTTCAGGGTAACCAGGGCACCACGCCGTTCCCGCTTGATCGAAGCAATTTTACCGAATTCAATTTTCATTTTGCCGTCATCACTTTCGCCATCGAGGATATCTGTGCTCAGGCACTCATCATGATCCCATTGAATAAATCCTTCGAATGTACCGTTGCGGGTCGTTACCTGCCCAAAAAGTGGTTCACCGAATTTCTCGGATAGTTGATTGGGCGTTTCCATAAACTCAATCCGATCAATCCGTCGCCATTTCAAATCGATGGACCCCAATTCGCGGTCGAATACTTTCACCTCTGTACCGACATCGTTGGAGCCATCTTCCAGCTCAATCTCTTCACCATTTTTGAAAGTGAGAATAACGCCATCTCTCCCGAGAAGCTCCATGCTTTGAATATCGCCAAAGCGGCATTTAAATTGATGGGTAGAAACACCGGAATTATCACTCCAGCGTACGAACCAGCGGCCACGTTTCCTGTGCCGGCGATCGCGATTGTCATCACCGATCACTTCCAGGGCATCATCGTAATAATAGTCTGCATATTCGTTTTCCAGTTTGGTAGCATTGAACATATCATCCCAAAAAGATTCTTCATCCCCCCAGCGGATAACGCCCTGGTATTCCGTGCCGTTTTTCATTATTACTTTACCGTAGATGTAACCATCATCCTCGCCGGCAAAAAGACTGCTACCAGTGACGGCCAAAAAAGCAAATGCTAAAATTGCACTGATGCTCCGCCGCATTGTGTTCATACTTATCTCCTTAATTTGATTGTCGAAAATTGTCCCACTTTAAAAACACGTAAAGATGGCTGCAAAGTTTCTCCGGGATTGGTTTGGCGGAAAATAAACCGGGATTTATTGCTGGAGGCAGGATATCTATTTGTATATAAAAGCGGAGATGAGTAATCTCTAAAAATTTGAGATGATAATCGCTAAGAATTGCTGCAAACCGTTTAATAAGTTTCGCTCGCTAAAACTCCGGAGTATTCTCGTGAAAACTGCTTCCCGAAAGAGACTTTCAATTAATACTTTCCTTCTGTTATGTTGCCTGATTGGCGCTGCGCTGGCGCAGACAACGACGGCTGTCCACCAACAACGTGCCGGAACAATGGTGATTACGGACGTCATGGTCGTCGATGGTATTGGCATTCCTGCTGAAGGACCAAAGGATATCATTATTGAAGGGGAGCGGATCAGGCAGGTGCGGCGGGCGAATCCTGATGGCGATTACCGGAAAACCGCCGATGCCCTGATTGATGGACGAAATAAATACGCGCTGCCGGGATTCATCAATATGCATGGCCACCTGATGGATAGCCGGGCGGGTGAAGCGATGCCTTTTGAATATCAGTATAAGCTGTGGCTGGGCGTGGGAATGACGACCATTCGGGACGTCGGCAGCGATGTCGATAAAGCGCTTGTGCAGCAACGGCTAAGCCGGGAAGAAAAGATTACTGCGCCGAGAATGTTTCTTTATATGTGGTGCCGGGGAGGCGATACCGAGGAGGAAATTCGCCAGAATGTTCGCGACCTGAAAGCGAAAGGGGCAGATGGATTGAAATGTCATCAAATGGATTTGTTTACCTTTCGGATCGTTTCCGATGAAGCAAAAAAGCAAGGCTTGAAAATTGCCCATCATGTCGGTATTAAAGATGCCAATGCCTGGCATGATGCCGAGTTTGGCACTTCAACGATCGAGCATTGGTATGGCGTTCCGGATGCCGCGCTGGATGGCATTCAGCAGTTTCCGGCGGATTTTAATCATGCCAACGAACTGCATCGTTTTCGCTATGCCGGGCGGCTCTGGCGGGAAGCCAACCCGGAAAAGCTGGAAAAAGTGTTGCAGCGCCTGGTAGATGCCGGTGTTGCCTGGGACCCCACTTTTTGTATCTACGAAGCCTCCCGGGATTTACAACGAGCCGTTACCCAGCCCTGGTTTAAGGATTACCTCCACCCCTCTCTGGAAAAATTCTTTACCCCGAATCCGGAATATCACGGTTCCTTTTTTTGGGGCTGGACAAATACCGATGAAGTTTATTGGAAGGAAAATTACCAGATCTGGATGCGCGCGGTAAAATCTTTCGCGGAGAAAGGCGGGATTGTCACTACCGGCGAAGATGCCGGATTCATTTACCAGATGTTCGGGTTTGGATATTTGCGGGAGTTGGAGCTGCACGAGGAGGCCGGATTTCATCCATTGGAAGTTATTCAGCACGCAACTTATAATGGCGCAAAAACGATGGGGATGTCCCATGAACTGGGGCGAATCAAAGCAACTTATTTGGCAGACATCGTTGTTGTTAATGGGAATCCGTTAGCCAATCTGCACATCCTGTTCCCGAAAGGTATTGACCCGGCAATGGATAAACAGCGCGGCGATGCGGGCGGCGTTGAATGGACCATTAAAGGCGGCATTCCCTACCACGCCCCGACATTATTCGAGGAGGCAAAGTCCATCGTAACCTCCGCCCGCCAACACGGCGAATAAAAATAGTAGCAGTATGCAGTAGCAGGTTTTTTATAGGTAATTACTGAATCCTTGTTGAATCCTCGTTCCCAAACTCCAGTTTGGGAACGAGAAGACGAGAAATGGTGGCGGCTGCGAATTAGTACTTATCAAAATCAAGAGGAAGCCATGAAACATCTCATGCTATTAATTTTTGTCATCACCACATTCACATTTTCAGCAAACGCCCAAAGCGGTGAAAAAAAATGGTACAAAGGCAACACCCACACCCATACCCTCAACAGTGACGGCGACAGCACCCCGGACGAAGTCGCCCGTTGGTATCGCGAGCACGGCTATCACTTTCTGGTGTTGACCGACCACAACTTCCTCACCAACGTCGATGCCCTGAATGCCCTGCATGGCGCCGATGAACAGTATCTAATCATTCCCGGGGAAGAAGTCACCGATAAATACGGAAGGAAGCCGATTCACGTCAATGGACTGAACTTAGAGACCTTGGTGCCTCCGCAAGGCGGCAATAGCGTGGTGGAAACCCTGCAGCGCAATATCGATGCAGTGAACGATGTTGGAGGATTACCGCATATCAATCACCCCAACTTTGGCTGGGCGATTACCGCGGCGGAAATGGCGGAAGTGCAGCGCTATAAACTGTTTGAAGTGTTCAACGGTCATCCGCTTATCAATAATTTCGGTGGGGGAGGGATGCCGGGATTGGAAGAAATGTGGGATATCATCCTCTCCGACGGCAAACTGCTTTACGGCGTGGCAACGGACGATGCGCATCATTTTAAAAGTCCCTGGAACCGCAATGCCGCTGCACCGGGACGCGGTTGGGTCGTCGTGCGGGCGGATTCTTTAAACGCCGCAGCGATAATCGCAGCATTGGCTAGCGGCGATTTTTATGCATCCACCGGCGTGAGTTTGAAGGATTACCAGGTAGATGCCGAAAAAATTGTCATCGATATAGAGAATAATCGAGGCAGCCAACAGCGTTTTAGCACCCAGTTTATTGGGGAGAATGGCAAGATCCTGAAGACGGATGTAGAGAATCCGGCGACTTATCTATTTAAGGGAAATGAGAAATATGTGCGGGCAAAAGTCATTGATAGTAATGGGAATGTTGCCTGGACGCAGCCGGTGATGCGTTAACAGTTGACAGTTATCAGTGATCAGTGGTCAGTTGTCAGTGAACATGGAAGAAATTTCAATCGTCATTTTAATCGATAATGACAACTGTTCACTGATAATTGATCTGATATCTGTCTATAAGTTTTTAAATATTTGATATGTCATCACTTCTCTTTACCTTTTTATAAAATTCCTCCTTACAGTTTTTTCGTGGCTCAAATTCCAACGAAATAATAACACATGTACTTTACATGCAAGGTTCGGCACGTGTTAAATTTCGTTAATTTATTATCGGTATTTTGAAGGAGGCTAACTATGAATTGGCGAAGTATCACTTTTGGCATTTTATTCTCGGGTATTGTTCTCTCTTGCTCTTTGTACAGTCAGAATGAATGGTTCTGGGAAGCGCCTTACCCAACCAGCGGTAACCTACTTGATGGTAGCTTTGTAAATGAATCTTATGGCTGGTTAGTAGGGGAAAAAGGCACAGTAATAAAAACAACAAATGGCGGAGAAACCTGGGAGTTATTGGAAACAAACACAACTGATAATTTATACGCGGTTTCTTTTATTGATACCTCAACTGGCTGGATAGGGGGATATGGTGGAACAGTGCTTTATACATCTAATGGAGGAAAAAATTGGATTTCACGAAGTGTCGAGCCTTCTCGTTTGTTATACGATTTATTATTTACTGATACAGAGGGTTGGGCTGTTGGTACGGATGAGACTGTTTTTTTTACAGTAGATGGAGGCGAAAGTTGGGAAATAAAACATGAAAATAATAGCTCCTCAGTTCTTTACGCTATTGACCAAGTTGCTGGCCAAAAAATTATTGCAGTTGGCAGGAGCGGTTTAATTTTAAAATCGGAAAATGGAGGTGATTCCTGGACTCAAAAAGTTGTTGGATCTAATCAGACTTTAAACTGCGTGGATTTTATCGATAACGAATATGGGTGGGTAGGTGGTCAGGCGGGACTTATTTTTAAAACTTCAAATGGGGGCACTTCATGGAATCAGCAAATAAACTTTAATAATCCTTCCTTTTTTTCAATAAACTTTATTGATTCTCTTAATGGTATTGCAGTTGGTCACTCGCCGGATATTGTTCGAACTACCAATGGGGGAGATAATTGGGATGAAATCCAACTGAATTTTTCGCCTAATATGGATTTTTCTTATGTCAAATTTTTATCTCCAGAAAATCTTTGGATTGCAGGCGAAAGAGGGACAATTGTCACTTCGACGAATGCTGGTGTTAATTGGGAGCCGGCTTTCAGACCTTTTCCAATAACCAATGATTATATAGACATTGTCTATGCAGATATAAATAACGGCTGGGTATTAAATCAATTTGGCGGGATTTTTCGCACTACCAATGCTGGATTAAATTGGCAAGAAGTCAGTATTGGAAATTCTGATCAAAAATTAAGTATTTTTTTCAGCGATCCATTGAATGGCTGGATTTCGACATATAATGGTAAAATTCTGAATACAAACGATGGTGGTGAAAATTGGTCTGCACAGAGTAACACAATTTCCAGTGCCATAAATTCCGTCTACTTCCTGGATAATCAATTGGGATGGGCAGTGGGGGATAATGGAAAAATAATAAAGACAACAGATGGTGGAGGAAACTGGGAAGAAGTTGACTCCCAGATATCGAATCATTTACATAAAGTCGTTTTTAACAATTCAGTCGGTTTTGCTGTTGGTAATAGTGGTCGGATAATTACATCCTCCGATGCCGGCGAATCCTGGAATATTGTGAATAGTGGCGTTAATAATAATCTTTTTTCAGTGGCTTTTGCTGATGAGATGAATATTCACGCTTGTGGAGAAGATGGTATTTTAGTCTCTTCCAATGATGGTGGGGGAACCTGGAATTCTACTGATGTTACCGCAGTGATTCGCCTATACGACATTGCTTTTTATGATTCCTTAAACGGTTACACAGTTGGTTGGGATGGCGAATTGTTGAAAACGACTGATGGCGGTAACTCGTGGGAAAAGCAATACATAAATTCTAATCGGGCATTTCGGGCTATTTACCTAATGGACGATGAATATGGCTGGGCAGTAAATTATGATGGCATTATTAAAACAGTGATTAATGGCAGTGTCACCGGAATTAATGACCCTGTTCTTCCTATAAACAACAATGATTTTACGCTTTTTCAAAACTATCCCAATCCTTTTAACCCATCGACTAATATTGAGTATTCTTTACAACAGACTGGTAACGTAAAAATTGTAATCTATAACAGTTTGGGACAGAAAGTTCAGACATTGGTAGATGAATTTAAATCTGCAGGAAAGTATTCTGTTAAATGGAATGGCAAGGACTTTACTGACCGTAAGGTCGCTTCCGGCACATACTTTTATCGATTGTTAATTAATAATTTTGCTTTAACAGAAAAAATGATTCTTTTGCGATAAATACTTAAGTTTTGTTGAATTTTTCACTGTGAGCTACTGAGGTAGAGTAAATATGATGCTTACTACTCAGTAGCTTGCTTTTTTGTCAGAACGCCGCGATAATTGAAACTGTATTGCTAGAATACCCATTGAATGGACGAAGCTACCCCAATAACAAAAAAAATGATAAACAGTATTATGCCCATCAAACATCCAAATTCAAATATTTTATCTTTCCAGTTTCTTTGGGGAAATTCACGAAAAATCTGGTCCCGGTTTTTCAAAATTGGTTTAATTCCCCGAATAACCAACTCTCCGTCGATCCACTCTTCCTGATGGTCTAAAAGAATTGTGTTTTTTCCTTTGCCGGACACAATTTGCCTGGCATTTTTTGAGGCCCTTAACAATCGGGCAGCAAACAATTCCAGGCCCTGACGGTTCGCTTCGATATTGATACCTGCGCCATCATATTCAAAGAGTCCCCAATATGCGTCATTTATTGAATTTGTGGATTCCAGACGATCAATAATATCCTGTAGAAGGCGCTCTTCCATGTTACCCTGCTTGCGTTTAGATGGTACAGAAATGCTATAAATGTTGTAAATTTTACTGAGCAGTTGTCAGTGATCAGTTAACAGAGAACATGAAACAAATAACAATCGTTAATTTGATCGATAATGATAACTGTTCACTGATAACTGTCAACTGTCAACTGTTAATTAGTATCCTTAATAACAAACCGTGCATTCAATTTCGCAACGGTCGAAGCCAGTCCAGCCTGTTCTACGGACTTCAGCACTTCCTGAAAATCCTTGTAAGCTGCCGGTGCTTCATCCTTGGGATATTTGC
>JAUIFT010000114.1 GCA_030430345.1 Calditrichia bacterium
TATTGATTCCAGCAACATTGATCTCCGTGCAGCCGGAAAAAGCGGCACACACCAGTGATAATTACCAGCCGGAAAAGCAGGCTGAAGACCGCATGATTACCCGCAGCTCTCTGGAAAGACATCTCGAGAACAGTCCTGCA
The DNA here is from genome assembly GCA_030430345.1 of Calditrichia bacterium. Next base: position 141 of record JAUIFT010000114.1, read on the forward strand.
ACTTTTCAAAAAGGGCTGATTGTCAGATCCTTGCCGAACGGCGCCGCAAAAAAGACCCGCCGCTATATTGCTGAAGCGCCCCCGTTTTTCTCGCTGGACGCGATGCAATATTTGAACGGGCTTCCCCTGGAACATCTGCTGGTAGATATTCCCTCCATCGATCGCATGTTTGACGAGGGACGGCTAAGCTGCCATCATTTATTTTGGAATGTGCCGGCGGGAACGCATCAGCAGACAATGGATACCCATCTTCAAAAGACAATTACGGAAATGCTCTATATTCCCAATAATATTCCCGATGGGCAGTATATGGTGAATATTCAAATCCCTAATTTTATCCTCGATGCTGCCCCTTCCCGGGTATTGGTTTATCCGGCCCAAATAATCCCGCAGGACGATCGATGAGTTACCAGGGAATGTCAATCCGCACCTTCATTGGTGCAAAGAACTTTCTTGAATCCCGCGAATTTTATCAAGCACTCGGTTTTCAGGAAATGATCATCGACCCGAAGATGAGTTTGTTCAAGGTGAATGAACAACTGAGTTTTTACCTGCAGGATTATTACGTGAAAGATTGGGTAGATAATTCCATGATGCTATTGGAAGTGGATGATCTCGATAAATGTTCGGCAGAGTTATTGGAAAAACGATTGGGAGAAAAATTCAGCAATGTTCGTTTTACCGATATTAAAGAATATGATTGGGGCCGGGAAATTTTTATGCACGATCCGGCCGGGGTGTTGTGGCATTTTTGTCAATTTTATCGATGATGACGATGTACGACGGTACCGGCGGTGAAACGTCCACCAAAACCAAAATCACCCCCGCGGAAACCAGGGGAAAAACGCATTGGTTCGCCGGATGTAATCCGCATATCCCGGTTTGTTTTTTTTCATCCCCCGTTCCAACATTGCCACCCCGGACACCTTCAGAAGCAGATAGGTCATTAGTAACGGACTGAAAATTGTCCAGGCACCGCCGGCTGCCACGGCGATCAGGTAAAATCCCCACCATTGCGCCGCATCGCCAAAGTAATTGGGATGACGGGTGTAGCGCCAAACACCTTCGGTAAACAGTTTTCCGCGGTTCTCCGGATTCGCTTTAAATTTGGAAAGTTGCCAGTCTCCAGCCGCCTCAAAATAAAAACCAACTAGCCAGATTAGCAAACCGCCAAGATCAATCCAACCCAGTGCCGGGGCAGATGGATTACTTTGGGCCGCATAAAGCGGGGCGGCAATAATCCAAAGCAACGTGCCCTGCAGAAGAAAGACCTTTAGATAACTGCGCCACCACCATTGAGGGCCATTTTCTTCCCGCCACTGCTGGTAGCGATAATCTTCCGGCTTTCCGCGGTTGCGCCAGAAAATGTATGCGGATAAACGCAATGCCCAAATAGTTACTAATGCGCAGATTAACCATTGCCGGGGATGCGCCTCACCGGGAATTAAGAGAAAATAGCTCCAGGCACAGATTGCAAAACCGCTTCCCCAAAAGATATCGGCAATGCTGGCATCGCGCAGGCGAAGGCTGAGCAGCCACAATAAGGTGATGCAAATAAAAATGATCGCAGCACTAATCAGATAAGCATTCATGGGAGAATTTAACTGCAAAGAGGCAAATGGGCAAGTAGAGGAAATTCATGAATTTCCTCTACTTGCCCATTTGCTCATTTTATTATTTCGGTTGCAGACGAATCACCGGAAGCACCATCTCTTCCAGGGAAATGCCGCCATGCTGAAAACTGTCCCGGTAATAAGACAAATACTTATGATAATTGGTCGGATAGACAAAGTAATAGTCTTCCTTAGCGACGATATAGTTGATGTTGAAATTCCGCCGGGGAAGCTTGCCATCGAGGGGATTGCGGATAAAAAAAGCATGCTTGTTATCGACCTTCAGATTACGGCCGTATTTGTAGCGCAGATTCGTGGAGGTTTCCCGGTCGCCCAGCACTTTCGTGCCGCGCATACAGCGAATACTACCGTGGTCGCTGGTCACGATAATGGTCAGGTCTTTCCGCTCCGACAATTTCTGGAACACCCGGTAGATCGGTGAATGCTCGAACCAGGAGCAGGTCAGCGAACGGTAGGAAGATTCATCCGGCGCGATTTGCTTCAGGATGGGTAAGTCCGAGCGGCTGTGGGCAAGAATATCGACAAAGTTAACCACGATACTTAACAAGGGCGTATCGAGATAGGAAGAGAGGTTCTTTTCCAGATTGCGCGCTTCATCAACGGAGATGATCTTAGTATAGCGCGGCTGATTGCGCAGCTTTAATCCGAGCAAACGCAGCTGATCATACATCAACTGGCCTTCGTGGCGATTGCGGCTATGATCGTCGTCTTCGCCCTGCGCCCACATTTCCGGGTAGCGCCGTTCCAGCTCGCTGGGCAATAATCCGCTGAAAATAGCATTGCGGGAAAACGGCGTGGCCGTGGGCAGAATGCTAAAATGGTAATCTTTCTGAATATTATAGTAATTATAGAAATATTTCTCCATCGCCATCCACTGATCGAGTCGCATACAGTCGATAACCATGAAGACAACTTTTTTGCCTTCCTTTAATTCCGGATAAACAAATTTTTCGATAATATCATGAGAAAGTGTCGGGCGATCCTCTTTTTCCGCATTCACCCAATTGATGTAATTCTTTTCAATGTATTTCCCAAATTCAACATTACACTCCCGGCGCTGATTGTAAAGAATTTCCCGTAACTCTTCATCTGGCACAGTATCCAGCTCCAAATCCCAGTTACAGATTTTCTGGAACATCTCGATCCAGTCTTCGGGATACATATGGGACATCAACTGCATGGTAATTTTGTTAATTTCCTGGGTATAATCGCGGGTGATTTTTTTCTGGGAAATATCACGCGATTCCAGGATCTTTTTTGCAGCAATTAATATCTGGCTGGGATTTACCGGTTTGGTGAGATAGTCGGTAATTTGTGCCCCGATGGCATCCTCCATCAGGCTTTCTTCTTCGCTTTTGGTAATCATAATTACCGGCAGGCCGGGACTGACTTTCTTAATCTCGCCGAGGGCGGTGAGACCATCCTGGCCGGGCATCATTTCGTCCAGTAAAACAAGGTCAAAAGAGGTTTGTTTGAGGAGGTCGAGGCCGTCTTCCGCATTGGTTGCGGTTTCGACATCGTAGCCTTTCTCTTGCAGGAAAAGGATATGCGGTTGTAAGAATTCAATTTCGTCGTCCACCCAAAGGATTTTGGCTTTGTTCATCAATCGTCCTTCAATTTTTCTATTGTGCTCGTTCTGTCAGTTAGTGCTGTTCGGTGGCGTTTTTTTCGATATGAATCCTTAAAAGATGGTTGTTTTTTTACGTTTTGAATATCTTTCTAAAACTATAAACTTAGTTCGCAGGTGATTTTTGAGAGTATGACTGCGCTCCGCTGAGTGAGTGAAATTATTAGCGACCAGCGGGAGCGCAACTATATTATCGAGACTTTCAGGTCCGGCAAGGATTCTGATCTGTCACAATACATCACTTGTTCTTGCTAAAACCAGTCTTTTCTATTCACTATCAGTCGGAATATCCGGATGAATAACAATATCGATCCGGCGGTTTTTCGCACGGCCTTCCCGGGTTTCGTTGTTGGCAATCGGCTTATTTTCGCCATAACCGACGGCATCGATTTGATCGCGATTCATATTGCTCATATTCGCCAGTAAATACTGGCGAACCGCTTCCGCCCGCTCCTGGGAAAGTTCCAGGTTCTTGTTGTCCGAGCCATGCGAGTCGGTGTGTCCCTCGATGGTCAGACGGCTCCCCGGAAAGGTGTTGATCGCATTTTGCACCCGGGTAAGCAGACTGAAATATTTCGGCTCAATCACGGACTTGTTTACGGCGAAGTTGAGTCCCACCAAACGGAGGATTACGTCATTTTTCTGGCGGAAGACACGGGCTTCTTCCCGGTCGAACATTTTTTCCACGGTTGCGAATTGCTGACGAATCCGCTCCTGTGCTTCTATACGCTCTTTCAGGGCAGACTGTTCCTGGGCAATGACCCCCAATTGACTTTCCATTTCCGTGATGCGCGCTTTCAGGTCGACAATCTGCTGATCGCGATCGGCGAGGTCCTGGGTGAGGCGCTCTACCTGGTCCTGCTTGGTGCGGATATAATCGATGATTTTATCGGCAGGCTTGTCATAACCTTCATCAAATTCCGCCACGGCATCCATCGAAGATGCAATGGCCTGTAACGGCATTTCTGCTTCCAATAGTAAATCTTCCAGATCTTTTTTCTGATCCTTGAAGGATTTGATTTTTTGCGCAAGATAAAGGGCGTGCTTCGCTTCATATTTGGCCTGTTGAGCGAGACTGCGGGCAACGTCTTTATCATAGCGGTTTTCTTCCAGTTCCTGTTCGGCTTTCGCGACCAAACTGCGGGCGCGTTCCAAAGTGATCGGCGCGCGATCTTTGACTTTCTGTTTGTCGGCAGCGACTAGCAAAGCACGAGTTTCATTGAGATAATTGGCTTTGATTGCTTCCAGCTCCGCCTGGCGAAAAAGTGCTTCCGCCTCACTGGATTTTTTCTTGGCATTATTGACGTTGCCATCTTCCAACTTCATGGCGGCTTCCCGGAATTTTTCCTCGCCTTTATCCCACAAGATTTGGGTGTATTTATCCGCATTGGCTTTCAGTGCATCCTGGCGCGCCTTGATGGAAAAATTCAAGGTCACTTCCGCCAGTTTGGTGGCTTCGATCGCCTTGTTAAAATAAGCGACAGAGGCTTTCAGTTTTTTGCGAATGTTGTCGAGGTTTTTCCCCCGGTCGTATTCGGATTCCGCTTCCCGGTGGAGTTTAATCGCCTGACTATAGTTTTTTGGGGAAAGATATTTGGCCTGCGCTTCGTCAGCAGACTTTAAACTGGCGTTTGCTTCCTGAAAAAGGGTTTCTTTGACACCCTGAGCGAAAATTGTCTGGGTACCCGCAAGCAGCAGCAATACCAGCAGTAATTTTCCAAAACCACTGACCGATTGCACACGATTCCGCTTCATTGTGATTTCTCCTTGAATTCTGATAACATAGGGATGGTAAAAGTTTTTGACATATCGTTATCTATTGTCGATGTTTTTCTGCCCTACTTGATTCTTTTGCAGAAAATATAAAAGAATGCATGTGGCTGGGATAATATAAAGAATGTTTGTTACTGGCGTTAGTAAAAATGTATTCAATTTTCGCGGCAGGTAAAACCGCTTTGCCCGCCATTTTTACGACCGTTTAAAGATTATTGGTAGTTTGAAAACCTCTTTTTGCACATCACCGTGCAAAATCCGTTGAAATTTCCTGTTAATATCACCTGAATCCCGCTAAAAATAAGCCTTTCTTAATGGCACATGATTTGATTCAGATCAGGTTTTCGAAAATCAATCATCTATCCGAAAAGTTGACTGAATAATGGCAAGAGCTGCTGTTAGTAATGCAAGAGCTGCTGTTAGTAATGAATGAAAGGAAATATTATGGAAGTTGCCAATTCGTTGCAAAATACTGTTAGTCTTGACCGGTTCTTTCGCGAGGAAAGAGTGTTGGAAAAGGTAACCCGGATTGTCTGTTTTCAGGTAACGGGTTCCTGTGAAGACCGGGAAGATTTAATTGCGGAAATCGTCAAGGTATTATTGTTGAACTTAAATAGGGGATTTTACATTCCGGAGAAGGCCACTTTTAATGCCTACCTGCGTGGCATTGTCCGTCACAAAATCAGCGATTACTTTCGGCGAAAAAAATTCGCATCGTTCTCTGAAGCGCACGAACCCGCTTACGAGGGGAGAAGTGAAAAACTACTTTTGCTGGCAGAGGAAAAACAACAGTTGCGGAAATCGATACAAAAGTTGGATCGAAAATATCAATCAGTAATTATACTCCGCTATTTTCACCAGTCCGGCATTGCCGAAATTGCCGAGCAATTAAATATCGACGAACGGATGGTGTATAACCGCATCCATTACGGCTTGCGAAAGTTGCGGGATTATGTTTGAATTCCTCTGCCGGACTCTCAGTAAGTTCGCCTGAATGCTAACAGCGCTTTGACGAATTCATTTCGACATTACTGTCGAAAATGATCCTCATATCGCTGATTTTTCCACAAAAACAGGCTGTTTTTGCGCCTGGTACGAAAATCGCTTTTCACTAATAAACATTAACCGAAAACCGCCCGGCGGTAAAGGAGGCGTTTGTGAGAAGCGTTATACTATTGTGTTTGGGATTATTCCTGGCACCTGCACTCTGGGGACAAAGCGGGTTGTATGTACCATCGGATAAAGCATCGTTAAAAAGTCCGCGTGTGGCGGTGCTGCGGGCGATTGGCAATACAATTATTCCGGCGATGGTCGGTTCTTATATGATCGAGAATACCGATCCCGATCTGGCGCTTGGCGGATGGACCCTACTGGCATTTGGGAGCGTTTTCGGTCCTTCCAGCGGCAATCTTTACGCGAAGGACGGGAAGCGCGGCTATACAGGCATCGCCATCCGTTCCCTGAGTGCCGCGTTCTTTTTTCTTTCCGCCGGCGCACTGTTGCGGGAAGGACAGAGCGGGGCGGATCATGAACTGATGATCACCCTGCTTTATGGCAATTTTTTTCTGATGATCGGCAGTGCTGCCTGGAATATACAAAGCGCCCCGGCTTCCGTGCGGGAATATAATGAGCGTTATTTTGAGCGATACAGCATAGCGCCGTTAATCGACCCGAAGCGAAAAACGGCAGGGTTGCAACTAGCTGTCCGTTTTTAGTTGTTGCCAGTTGCCTGATTGGGCAACATGGTAGGGATACATTTCCGGCGTCATGATACCGCCGGAAACACCCGGATCGGCAGCAATAATTTCCCGGGCCTGCGTATCCGACGCTGCGAGAAAGAGGTAGCGGCCGAAACTTTTCTCATCAGCAGTCTCTGTCCGCCCGAAAAAAATGGCGACATCATCAGCAATCAATTGCTGTAAATATTCACCATGCGCCTGGATAATCGGGAGTTCTTCCGTCAGCGGTCCCGCGGTTAGCATTGCCAGGCGGGTTGGGCGTAACAGGCAAAGGTATTGCTTCTTTTCAGGCATTCTTATTCATCCCTGGTTGGAGGTTGATGGCCGGTGTAAGTTAAGCCTGCCGGACCATACCATTCCAGCACTTCGATCGTCAGGCGGCCGGCTTTTACTG
>JAUIFT010000115.1 GCA_030430345.1 Calditrichia bacterium
AAGCAGCGCTGGATCGTATCGTTCACCATGAATTGGAACGTTTGGTGAACCTGAAACTGGCTTAATTCCCCGGGAGTTTATATGCCTTATTTTAGAATTCTCCTTATCCTGATATTGCTGGGCAGCGGCAGCAATCTGCTGGCCCAGGGTGCCAATAATACCCGCGCGAATATCGATACTCTGCGCTGGGGGTTCGATTACAAGTCCGCGGAAGCATTGCGCCGGGCGAAGCAGGCCCAATATCAGGATAGCACCTATTATGTTGGATACCTGATCGAAGCGTATCACCATTTCGAAAAAGCGGAAGAGCATACCGGTCTGGTAAAAGCGGTAACACCGTTGCGGAAGAGTATCGAGCTCTATGAAAAAGATTATTCGCATACGCTGCGCCGCCGCTATAACCGGCAGGATATCTATTCCGGCGCCTGGCGGGACATGTTTAAACAACTGGATTATTATGATTTGAGCAATCGCCTCATCAACGCTTACATTTCCCTGGAGATGCCCGACTCCGCCTATACGGCCGCCCGGCATTTACAAAAGGCTGATCTGGTGTTTGATTTTCAGTCCTACCACTGGCTTTCCTGGCTTTACTTTCGCTCGCGGATTTACGACAGTAAAAAATATAGTTTTCTGAAAAACTCCATCGCGGAGAACATGAATGCGGCCTTTGCCTATACCGATTCCCTGGAGATGCGTTACCGGCGGAATACGCCATTTATCCGCAATGAAATCCTCGGTGCCGTCATCGAGGGCAGTGCTTTTTATAACGCTTTTTACAATTCCTTTATTCAGGGGCCGCGCGGTACTATCGCCAATACCCTGGGGATTTTGCACGGCTATAATTTTCAGCCGGAAGAGGCCGCGAAATACTTCAAAATGATGGATGGCGACGAGAGCGTTGCAAAGATGGTCAACCTCGGTTATACCTATCATTCCGCGATCGATTTTCGCCAGGCGGAAGAATATTTTGGCAATGTGCCGGATCGCGGTAGCCGCAGCCGGGGCGGGCACTGGCAGGGCTATTCGACAGTGTTCGTCTACAAAGGTGAACCGTTGCAAGGCGCATTAAAGTTGCAGGAAAATCGCGACAAACACGGATTTACCATTGGCTATGGCTGGGACAACCTTTGCCTGGCACGGATGTATCTCTACGGTGGCTATATCAATGAAAGCGAGCGTTCGCTGGAAAAGGCCGACAAGTTTAATGAAGTGCATTACAATACTTCTTTCCGGGAAGATCAGTACCGTTTTATGCTGAAGACGTTGCAATTGATGAAAAATCACTATGATATCAAAACGATTCAGTTTGAGAACAGGCAAAACTGGCTGAGCTGGCAGTGGTGGAAAAATGCTCCGGAATTGCTCTACGATAAATACACAACTGTCTATAAGCTGGCAAACGAATTGGCGGAAAATCCGGAACGCAATGAGGTTTATTATCATATTTTCCATACAGAGTCGATCATCAGTTTTGATGAGCTCTGGACGATTATCCACAATTACAGCAACAACTTCTTTGTGGAAACATTCAACAAGCTGGAAAAACAGGATCCACGCATAAACCTCAATCGCTATTATCAGTTCTTTAAAGCGATGTTCCTGAAGGAAGAAGGGGAAGACGAGAAGGCCTTCGATACCCTCGCTTCGATTCTCAGCGATCCCCGTCTGGATAAAGATTACGAAAAGCTTCTGATCGCCCGTATTCATGAGCAGTGTGCCGTCCTCGCTGATGAAAATGGCTGGGGACCGCAAAAAGAATTCCATTTGAATGAACTCTATCGGATTTATCCCACTCTGGTGCCATTTTCCGATGCCCAGATGACTTTCCGGCTAAAGGTGTCTGCCGATGTTGCCGGTAGCGATCGGCCGGCAGTACAGGCGATTCTCGGAGAATTGGGGAATTTTAATATTGACTGGGAAGCTGCGGAGGGGAGCCGTTATCCCCAGGTAGAATTGGCAATGCTGGACGGTAAACTCGCCTATCAGGTAACCTTGCCCAGCCGGGAAACATTTGTCCGGGGCAGTGTTGACGTAGCTTCTCCCGATGCTGCAAAAAAGCTGGTTTATGGACTTTTTGAAATTACCCGCTAAATCCATTCCTATGCCCGGTTTTCTGAAAAAGAAAATCGGGTCTCTTGGTGAAACTACTCAGAAAATTTGTTTCGAATACGAATTACAAATTGAGCACCCAAAAAGAAAAATATCTAATATCCAACGCCCAATTTCGAATACTGAAGGAAAAACGACCGAAATTTACAACAATTCAGTTTTACTTCGAAATTAGAGATTTTAAATTCAAAATTGGCCATTGAGTAGAAATACTCCTTAACTCATACAAGCAATCTTCGAAAATTTATTCCGCTGTGGCGCTAACGTTTATAGAGATACGCCATCTCCACTTTGCGAGCGCCTTTCGCATCCGCCATCCAAAAACCGGTGCTCGATTCATACACTGCCGCACCTCCGACTTCGCCTTTTTTGTTTACGGCATAGAACTCGACGTTGAAGTCCAGGTTCCCATTATCTTTTAACAAATGGGGGAGACGGGTATGGCTGAGAATACGCTTGCACACGTCCATACAGGCTTCCTGGGGCGACTTACCCATGCGCATAAACTCTACGATCATGAAGCAGGACAGATTGTTGAGATTTGCTTCTCCGCGTCCGGTAGAACCGGCGGCGCCGACCTCATTATCAGCATATAGACCTGCACCGATGATCGGAGAATCTCCCACCCGGCCGGGAATCTTGAAGCTACGTCCACTGGTTGTGGTAACGGAGGCAATGTCCCTATTGGCATCGATTGCCGAACAATGGATAGTGCCATAACTGTCCTTGTATTGATCGAGCAGCATGCTGTATTCATCATCCGCCACTTCCCGCCAGTTATCGCGGGGATTGAGTTTTTCTTTCCATTTCAGCCAAATTTTTTTGGTCTTTTCGGTAAGTAGGTTTTCTATTTTGAAGCCATGTGCCAGGGCGAATTCCTGGGCGCCTTTACCGACAAGCAGCACATGATCGGTACGATCCATCACTAGCTGAGCTACCTTCGCCGGATTACGAATACCTTCGATGCAGGCAACCGCGCCGGCTTTGTGAGTGGGACCGTACATCACCGCGGCATCCAACTGAACGACGCCGTCTTCATTGGGGAGTCCTCCATAACCAACGGTGAGATCTTCCGGATCGTCTTCAACGATCTTTACTCCTTCAACAACCGCATCCATTACTTTCCCACCATTCTGCAGTATTTCCAACGCTTTTTTGACTGCACGTTCTCCGTTACCGCTGGCAATCGCTACCGGAAACTCGGAAGCAGGAGGTGCGGCTTTAAGCAGTGATGCACTGCCAAGAGAAGCACCAAGTCCGGCAGCCAATGAGGTTTTCAGGAAATCACGTCGTTTCATATTCTTTTCTCCTTTGAGAAGTAATGGGGTTTATTGCTCGAAATATGATTATAGACGGCTTAGTGCAAAAGCCGCTGCACCTAATAAACCTGCCTTGTTGCCCAGCCTGGCCCGGACAATTCGTACATTTGCAGTCGCCGCAGTCATTGCCAGCGGCAGAGTTTTTTCGGCAATCGCTTCTACAAACCAATCACCGGCTTCACTAACGCCACCCCCGATGATAATCACCTGTGGATTAAAGATATTTAGCATATTTGCGACGCCGGCGCTGACAATCTGAATTTCGTCATCAATGACGCTTACTGCTTCTGATTCTCCGGATTTGTAACGATCGAATATGGCGATTGTGCTTTCAACTTTTTCAAACGGTTTTAGCTGGTTGTAATTTTTAATCATTGCAGTTGCGGAAGCATACATTTCCCAGCAGCCGATACCGCCGCAGCGGCACCGCATTCCGTCATACTTGATACTCATGTGGCCGAGTTCCGAACCGGCGTAATTACTGCCGCGAAATAGTTTGTTGTCGATAATAATACCGCCGCCAATACCGGTTCCCAGCGTAATACAGGCAACATTGGAGGCGCCGTCACCGGCACCAAAACGGGCTTCGCCAAAGGCCATCATATTTGCATCATTATCGATCCAGACCGGTAAATTGAGGCGGCTTTCCAGCCAAGGCTTAATTTTAACATTTCGCCATAGTTTGAAATTCGGCGTATTTCCTATCAAAGTGCCGGATTCTACATTCACCGAACCGGGAGTGCCCATACCGATGGCGGATATATTTGTGCCATTTTTTTTCGCAATATCGATTGCTTCCCGGGCAGCAGTCAATAAATCATTAAGAATTACTTCCGGTGGTTGATCTGCCTGTGTCGGGCATTGGGATTGGTGAAGAATTTCGCCTTTGGCCGAGCAGATGCCAGATTTAATGGCAGTGCCGCCGAGGTCCAGGCCAACAGCGTATTGCGATGCACTCATAACATAATTCCTGATTTTGAAGTAAAAAATTGAAGATAATTCCACTCGCCCCGTTAGGTCGCCGGTAAAAAAGGAGCTTCCGGCAGCAAATACAATAAGGAAATGAGTATACCAAGATTCGCTACTACTGTCAAGGGCAAGTTTGCTGCTCTATTGGTTGAAAAAGAGGAATACTCGTGAGTATTATAAACCAAACTGGTAAAATTAGAAAACCTCTGCCCCAAAAGGCAGAGGTTGTAGAGGTAAGGTACTTAGCTGGGAGAAGGAGAGTTGTAATTTTTGTTAGACACGTTTCCAATGGCCGGGCACCCATTTGTAGCCATTTTTTACGGATTTCCAGTGAGCTGGCACCCAAACAAAACCTTTACGCGGTTTTACCCATTTGCCTTTAACCCATACGAAGTTGCCATTTTTCCATTGCCATTGCCCTTTCACCCAAACTGCATTTTTGAAGGGGCGCTGTGTTTTCACTTCAACTTTTACTGCTGGGGGGCGTTTCTTAACAACGATGACTTTACCCGCCTGGGCTGTGCCGGAGAAGGCCATTAAAAAACCACTTAAAAGCATCAAAAAGAAAAATCTGTTTACCCGTTTCATTGTTTGCTCCTTGTTCGCTTTGTTTATCATGTTTAAGTTCTGTTTCTCTTTAAGGCGATTACCGTGCCAAAACCTAAAAGGGGCATTTATAGCGGGGTTTTATTACAAAAAAGGGCAAAAGTGTCCTTGATAGTACACTGAAAAGTTCCAGACGGGACAGGTGGAGTTTTTTAACATTTCATTGTAAAAAAGTGAATTTTTTAATAATGTTATCCCTGCAAGCAGTGAGATTCGCTACTTGCGTTTCTCTACCGGACACTTTTTTTTGAGCCACAGGTTCGCATGGATTGTCACTGATAAATGAGATCGTTTTATTAGATAAATGAACAAAAGTATTTGAAATCTGTGAAGATCAGTGATCATCAGTGGCTAATTTTTTCAAGTGTCCGGTACTGAAACTTGCGTATAAAAGTAGAATAGCGGCTGGAGTAGCCTTCAGATTTACTGATGTATGGATTCTCTTTCCGGTATTCTCTTCTTGCCGATTCAAATAACTTTTCGCTCTCGCAATCCAACGTTTAATGATGGGATATTCACTATGAAGAAGATATTGATTACCGGTGCTTGTGGACAGATTGGTACGGAGCTAACAATGAAATTAGCCGAGATGTATGGTGATGAAAACATTATTACTACAGATATCCAAAAACCGCCGGCGGTTATCCGGCGCCATAGTAAATTTGAATATTTGAATGTTATGGATGCCGATCAACTGGCAAAAACGGTCGTTGATCATGATATTGATACGATCTTTCATATGGCCGCTATCCTTTCCGCAACCGGCGAGAAAAATCCAAAATTTGCCTATGATATTAACATGCAGGGTTTAATGAACGTGCTGGAAGTTGCCTGCCGTAAGCGGGTAGAAAGATTAGTGACACCCAGTTCGATCGCAGTTTTCGGTCCGGACGCGCCCAAACAGGAGACACCGAATGAAATTCCTTTAAATCCCACTACCATGTACGGCGTAACCAAGGTAGCCGGCGAAAAATTACTTCAGTACTATTACCTGAAATATGGTCTGGATACACGTTCCCTGCGCTACCCGGGAATTATCAGCAGCGAAACCGCACCAGGTGGCGGGACAACCGATTATGCGGTGGATTTCTATATCCATGCCGCCCGGGGAGAGAACTATACCTGTTTTGTGGAAAAGGATACTGTCCTGCCATTTATGTATATGGCCGATGCGATCAAGGCGCTGATAGATTTAGCGAATGCAGACAACAAGCGGTTACGCCGGCGGGTTTATAACGTCAGTGCAATGGCGCTCTCCGCAGAAGAAGTTGTTACTTCCATTCAGCAGTATAAACCGGATTTTCATTGCGATTATGAAGCTGATTCCCGTCAGAAGATCGCCGATTCCTGGCCGGACAGCATCAGCGATAAGGAAGCCCGGGATGAATGGGATTGGTCGCCGGATTATGATTTGGACAAGATGACCCGGGAAATGCTCGAGAGGCTGGCAGCAAAATAATCATGAGCGAAATAAGCAAAAAAATGAGCAGCAGCATAAATTGGCTGAATATATTCGGTTGGGCAGCGGCATTTCTTTTTATTGCAAGTGTTGGCGGAAATTATGATCCGGGATTAAATCTGATCAGTGGTATTCTGGCGTTAGGAGGAGCGGTTGCCGGATTTTTTTCCAAACGGCAGTTCTCTAATGATAGAATAACAACGGCAGCAAGTGTATCTCTACCATTATTGTTGTTGCCGGCTCTGCAGCCAAATTTGTTCTCCCCGGAAATCTCAATCATGTTATCTCTCCTGGTAATGTCCGGTTTTCTATTTGCCGGCCTTTTGCGAAAATATTGGAGAAGCGAACAAAGGTATTCGTATCTCCTGCTAATTGTTTCCTGGGGAATGTTGGTGGCGATTGTGTCGTTCACCGGTGTTGCCCGTTTGCTGGAGCCAATGATGATCGTTCCACCGGCAGAAAAGCGCTTAGAAACAGACTCTAATGCCTTTGGAGAACTTGAAATTAAGACGCTGAGGGGAGAGGTGTGGAACTCACAGACGGTCTCCGGAAAAGTGGTGGTGCTGGATTTTTGGGCAACCTGGTGCGCCCCCTGTTTAACGCAATTGCCGGCATTGCAAGAAGTGCATGAACGCTATGAGAATAATCCGGATGTTGTGGTATTAGGGGTCATTTTAGAGGAAGAACGAATGATGCCCCGCATCGTCGCATTCAATGAAAGCAAAGGGTATACTTTCCCCATGGCCATCGATACTTTTCACCGGATGGCTACCCGTTTTGGCGCGGATAAAATTCCCCACACCGTTGTCATCGATCAAA
>JAUIFT010000116.1 GCA_030430345.1 Calditrichia bacterium
TGGCGCAGGGCATAGTAACCGATGGCATAGATCCAGATCGTCATGGCATAGGTAACGCCATAATCGATAATTCGGGAGTAGGCGACCCCATAACTGAGAGAGAGATTATAGCCTACCCAGAACGAAAAGATAATTCCGAAGCCAATCGTTAATCCCTGCAACCAGCGAACGCGCGCGGCATCTTTCAGATTGCCGGAAATCTGGCTTGCGCTGCGGACCACCCGCAATTTTTTCGCCGTCAGTAAAATATATATGAAGACGTGGGGAAATTGCAGAACGAACATCAACCAGTAAATGATTGGTACGTCATAATCCGGAATAGCATCCCCGTAAGTGTAATTTTCCAGAATAAATGCTTTTTGTGCAGCACTCATTAAATAGAACGGCACCATCAGTGCAAAGTGTAAAATGTAGGGAACGAGATGCAGCACCAGACGGGGAGAATATTCACGATTTTTCTCCAGTTGAAAGGAAACATAAAAAAACAGGAACGGGCCAAAGAGATAAGGCAGGGCATTTGTCGTTCCCCAAAAGTGCGGGAACACCAGCAGGTATTTTGTCCAGTAGGCAACAATTTCCAGTAATCGTAAAGAAAAAGCGAGGATCAATAATCCAAGCATTCGGTTGGCCAGCACATTACCGCGCGGATGCCGGAAGCAAACCAGGGCTAAAAGGGCGCCTTGCAATGCGCCTAATAGTATGATAACTTCCCAAAAGCCAATTTCTGGCTGCATATTCTCTCCGGCAGAGTTGAACACTTATTCAAATTGTTTAAAGAATTTGTATTTATTGCTATTCTACCGTTGAATCTCCGGAGAGGTTTCAGAGATCTTTTAACTTCGCAGACAGGTCGCTTAGTGGAGGATCAAAATCTTCCTGATAAATTTCAAAATAGACGTTTTTATTTTTCGACTTTCGGATGCCACTCTTTTCAATTCGATCATGATAGGTCTTGTAGCATGCCAGGGCTTTCAGAAAATTTTCACGGTCAGTTTCTTCCGCTTCAACCACACAATCGATCTCTTCCGGCTTGGAGAAAGTTGATCTTTTCAACCAGTTTTTCGGTGGATTTTTTCGCTCGGTAACGGTATAAAACGCCAATCGTTTTAAATAGTTCGCACCGGCAGCGATCAGTTCCATCACCGCTGTTTTTACGACGGCATGGGAAATGATGTGATCTGGATGTCCACTGACGCCATGAACGGCATAGGTAACTACAATTGCGGGCTGATAATCAGCAATCGTTGTTTTAATCGCCGCTTCAAGAATGCGCGGATCCATCTCTTTCAAGCCGCCATCGGGAAAGTCCAAAACGGTCAACGCTGTTAATTGCAAGGATTTTGCCGCGCACATCAGTTCCTGATGACGCACCTCTCCCATTTCTTCGATGGAATATCCAAATTTATGGCGCTCTTTGGTTGCCCCGCCCCTGGTTAGCGTGAGAAGTGCGACGTCATGACCTTCCCGGATTTGCCGGGAGATCGCCCGGGAGGGGCCATAAGATTCATCATCCGGATGCGGGAATATATAAAGAATTTTCATAGTCATTTTCCGAGTTTAAATTTTCTATATCAATGTTTATTCAGCTTTTTTTTCCAAAGTAATATGCCATTCCGCCCCGGAAGCAATCTGGTGCTTTTCTGCAAAACTTGCCTGGTTTAACGCAATAGCAACATTATTCAAGCTATTCAAATAAATTAACGGCGCACCAACGGCAACCTCACCGAAGGTATTGGCATAGGGTATCGCCCCTTCAAATTTAAGGTTTTTGCCAAAATGTATTTTCACATTAAGCATCTCACCGGGGGTGATGCCAAGGGCGAGAAACATATCCCGGGGGATATTCGTCCATACGTTCCCGTATTGCACATCAAGAATCGGGATAGTTCCTTTTAGCTTGTCTTCACTTATGAGAGGCGCCTGATAAGGCAAACTTACGACAGCTGCTGGCAACATTTGGCCGACATCCGCAAATTCGATCACCCCGGCAGCCAATCTTGCCCCGGTATATGCATAAACATCCCGGCCATGAAAAGTATAGGATTTTTCCGAATCTTTTCGGCGGTTTACTGCTTCATCGATCTCCCGCACAGCTGCAATCCCCATCGAAGCAGCGACCAGGGTCAACGTGCCATTATCCGGTGTAACAAAAAAATGCCCGGTGTTGGTTTTCAGCACCACCGATTTCCGGGTAGTGCCGACCCCGGGATCCACCACAGAAACGAACACCGTTCCGCTTGGCCAGTAACCGGCGGTCTGCTCCAGGCGATAGGCGGCCTCCCAGATATTATAGGCCGGAATTTCATGCGTGAGATCATAAACAGACAGCGCGCTGCTAACCCCCACAGCGACACCTTTCATTGCGGCAACAGCGCCATCTTTGCTGCCAAAATCCGATTGCAACACCAGGGCTTGCTGCCCGGCAAGAGTACCGCCGAGAAGTGTGCCAATAAGAGCGCAAAGAAGCATCATTCGAAGATGAGCATGAAGATTCATAAAAATTCCCGGTGATTAGCCAATTTTCTCAACATTTTTCTCATTCTTTATTTAAATTTGGATAAGTGAATTTATTGTTTCTCAAATGGTAAATTAGTCCTGGTCCCCGCCCGGGAAATTGATCCTGATGAAATATTGTGTTTAATTGAAAAAAAAACTATATTCACAGATTATAAATTACAATCTACAGGGGTTAAAAAGAAGGATTTCTTCCATGAAAACGACAAAGAAGCTGGAGCGAGTAACTATCCGGTTTGCTGGAGATTCCGGTGATGGAATGCAGCTGACCGGTACTCAGTTTACCCGTACGACCGCGATGGCTAAAAATGATCTAAGTACAGTCCCTGATTTCCCGGCGGAGATCCGTGCACCAGCCGGCACTTTATATGGCGTCTCCGGTTTTCAAATTCAATTCAGTAGCGAAATGATCCACACCCCTGGCGATCAGGCCGACGTTCTGGTGGCAATGAATCCGGCCGCACTGAAATCCGGATTACGCTATCTGAAAAAAGGCGGTACAATTATCGTCAATACAGATGCTTTTACCTCCCGAAATTTAAGAATGGCCGATTTTGAAGAAGACCCGCTCGATAATGGTTTTCTGAAGGGCTATGAGGTCTTTTCAGTCGAAATGACCCGCCTTACCAAAGATGCATTGGAAGGCCTGGAGCTAACCCATAAAGAAAAAGAACGGTGTAAAAACTTTTTTGCGCTGGGAATGATCTACTGGCTATACAACCGTTCGATCGACCCCACACTGGCCTGGATCGAAGAGAAATTCCAGAAAAAACCGGTTTGGGTGGAAGCAAACAAACGGGCACTGCGCGGTGGCCGTAATTTTGCCGATATGACCGAAATTTTTACTGTGAATTATGAAGTGCCGGAAGCGAAGATCGAACCGGGGATTTACCGGCGTATAACCGGTAATGAAGCGCTTTCCCTCGGTCTCGTTGCTGTCAGCAATAAATCGGATGTGGAGATCCTTTACTGCAGTTATCCGATTACCCCGGCCAGCGACATCCTGCAGTATGTTTCCAATTATAAGAACTATGGCGTAAAAAGTTTTCAAACAGAAGATGAAATTGCCGCGATCGGTGCCGCGATCGGTGCATCCTTTGCCGGCAATCTTGGTGTGACCGGCACCAGTGGGCCCGGATTCGCGCTCAAGGCTGAATTCGCCGGTCTGGCAGTAATTTGTGAGCTGCCGCTGTTGATTGTCGACGTTCAGCGGGGCGGACCGAGCACCGGGATGCCAACTAAGCCGGAACAAACGGACTTGATGCAGGGAATGTATGGCCGTAACGGCGAGGCGCCAATTCCGATTATTGCCGCGGATAGCCCGGCAGATTGTTTTCAGACCGTTTATGATGCTGCCAGAGTTGCTTTTCAGTTTATGACCCCGGTGCTGATATTATCCGATGCATATCTTGCCAATGGGGCCGAACCCTGGCGGATTCCCGATATTGATGCGATCCCGGATATCAAACCAAATCTTGCTGAACCGGGCAAGCCTTATCAGCCTTATGAGCGCGATGATGATAGCCTGGCCCGGAAATGGGCACTTCCTGGCATGCCGGGACTGGAGCATCGCATTGGTGGCCTGGAACGCCAGGAGACCACCGGAAATGTTTCTTACGATCCGGAAAATCCGGTTTCCACCGTCGGAGGGAAAAACCTCTACCTTCCTTCCGGTCCTTATGATCAATCGGTCATTGAAACAAGAGAGGATGTTTTGGTTTTTACGGGCCCCGTCTTGAAGGAAGATCTCGAAGTAACGGGTAGATGGAAGGCCGTGATCTATCTTTCCTCTTCGGCTCCTTCCGCGGATGTGGCCGTCAGCGTGACCGATGTATATCCCGACGGCAAGAGCGTTTTAATTGCCGAAGGTATTCAAACTATTACCGGTTCGTTTGAAAGAAGAAAACCGATAGAAGTAGACCTTTCCTCGGTCAGCATGGTGTTTGCCGCAGGACATCGGATCAGGGTCAATATTTCCGGTTCGAATTATCCGCATTTTGACAAAAATCCTCATCCCGCAAATAATGCTCTCCATGTTGGATTTCATCGCCCTTCGCACCTTCTTCTTCCCGTTATTCATCCTTAGTTTCTCTTTTTTTTCACCCTTGATAAGTCGTTCTCTTTCGGAAGATTTATTGACGAAGTTGTCCTTGCGGGAAAAAATTTCCCAGCTGTTTATGATAGCCGTTTATCCCTCGGATTCGGAAAAAATGAAGGAGACGGTGAAACTCTTGGAAGAATATCCTCCCGGAGGAATTATTTTTTTTCAGGGCACCGTCGAAGGACAAAGAAAGCTCGTAACGGAATTACAACAAAAGAGTCGCTATCCCCTTTTGGTCGGCCAGGATAATGAATGGGGTTTAAGTTTACGCCTTTCCGACGGGCTAAGATTTCCCAGAAATCTGACCTTGGGAGCCATTCGAGACGTCGATTGGATTTATAAAATGGCCGAGGAGGTGGCCGAGCAATGTCTCGGCGTCGGCGTACATGTCAATTTTGCCCCGGTAGCGGACGTAAATAATAACCCCGATAATCCGGTTATCAGTGATCGATCCTTCGGTGAAAACGTGTCTCAAGTTGTTACGAAGAGTCTCCTTTATATGAAGGGATTGCAAGACCGCGGCGTAATGGCCTGCGCCAAACACTTTCCGGGACACGGCGATACGTCTCTGGATTCGCATTTACTTTTACCGATGATATCCAAATCTTTTGCATCGCTTGAAGAGTTGGAATTGCTTCCCTTTCAGGCCATGGTTCGAGAGGGGGTTTCTTCCGTCATGACGGGGCATCTCCTTTTTCCGTTCATTTCTCGGGAACCGGCTTCCCTTTCGCAGTTTTGGATACAAGATGTCTTACGAGGAAGAATGCATTTCGACGGACTTATTTTTACCGACAGCCAAGACATGAAATCGGTTTCTTCCGAGCCGGGGGAGGCGGCGATTTTAGCTTTGCAGGCGGGAAATGACATGATTTTATACCCGAAAGACTTTCGAGGTTCGGTCCGTCGGATCGAACGGGCCGTTGCCGAAGGCTTGATTCGGGAAGAAGAGATTGATGAGCATGTTCTGCGCATTCTCCGGGCCAAGGAACGGGTCGGATTATATCGATCGCGGATTCCTCCCCCGAAAGATTTTTTTTCCGCAAAAGGGAAGGCGTTAAAAAAAGAGCTTTTTTATCGAGCCCTTACCTTGGTTGAAAAAAAAGAGGGAGTTTTGCCCCTAAAAAAAAATAACAAAATGGCTTTCGTGCAAATCGGTCGAGATTTGGCTATGAAAAATTCTTTGGAACCCGTCGATATTTCCGAAGAGGAACGAGAAAATATGCCCTTACCCCCTTTCTTTTCGGCTTTGGCAAGCGATTATTCTCCGGATTATTTTTTTCTTCCCAAACGAGCCGGTGAAAAGGAATGGAAGCGGCTTGCGGAGACTTTGTCTTCCTACGATGCAGTGATCATCGGCGTCTATGAGATGAATAAGTTTTCTCGTAAACATTATGGGATTGAGCCTTCGACGCCGGAATTTTTGGCATTATTACAACAAAAAAAAATAAAGCTCTATGCGGCTCTTTTCGGCTCTCCTTATGCGCTTCGCAATTTTTCGGGATATGATGTTCTGATCATGGCCTATGAAAACGATGAGGATGCTCAAAAAGGATGTGCCGAAATTCTGAAGGGGTCTTATCACGCAACGGGCCGATTGCCCGTAACGGCAGGAGAGCGTTATCCGGAAGGCTTCGGGCTTTAGGAAAGTCCGGATACGCGAAAGAGCTTCATTTCTATGGTTTTAGCCAATACTTCCGGAGAGGAAAAAATCCGGACGCTTTTTTTGGCCCTCGTAATGGCCGTATAGAGCATCTGACGACCGAAAACTTCGGAACCGGAGGGTAGAAGAATGATCACGTGATCATATTCGCTTCCCTGGCTTTTATGTACGGACAAGGCATAAGCATATTCATAGTGATGCAGAAGGGCAAGGGGAAAAAGGCGTATGCCTTGCGCAGGATCGGCAAAGGATTGCTCAGGATGGCGCAAAGGGAAAACGACCTGTTTTTCGCCGAGGATGACTCCCAAATCGCCGTTATACAATTCCGATGCATAGTCATTCTTCGTAATCATGATCGGAATCGGCGAGGAGGAAGAAACCGAAGAGAGAATGGCTTGATTAACGGCATCTACCCCGAAAGGGCCTTGACGGGCCGGGGAAAGAATTTTAAATTTTTGAAATCCGGCCCATAATTCCCCGGGACTTTGTTTCTCCTTCGGAGCCGTTCGGTAATGCCGAGAAATCATTCGGAGAAAGGAATCATCCTGTTTTTCGGGTAAGGGATGATAGATGTTCGCCATTTGCATTTGTTCGGTAGCTTCAGCCGTTTTCCCCTCTTTAACGGCATCGGCGATTTGTAAAATTTCTCGGATATCCGTACGCAGGCATTCTTTTAACTCGACCTTGGCTTTACTGCGATCGGCCAAATCAATGAACAGGGATCCGGATTCAATGGGAAGGAGTTGATTTTGATCGCCCAAAAACACCAGTCGAGCTTTCGGTTTTTGGTATTTTAACAGATTTTTCATCAGAAGGGTATCAATCATCGAGCTTTCATCGACCAAAACGAGATCATAAGGAAGAAAAGAAACCGGTAATCGGTAAAAGAGCTTGTGCAGAGTGGAAACGTGAATATTTTTGGCTCCGGTTACCTTCTTCGAGAGATAGCTTTGAAAATTAAAGGCAGCCTTTCCCGTCGGGGCTAAAAGAGCGACCCTTCCT
>JAUIFT010000117.1 GCA_030430345.1 Calditrichia bacterium
CGGCGATCTCTCATCCGGTATTTATTTCTATCGTTTGCAAGTGGATGGACACTTCGAGCAAACCAGGAAAATGATATTGCTGCGCTAGGGCTTGTTGGATAAATGCCAACACGCCTAAGCACCAGCAGACTGAACATCTCCTCTCCCACAATTTTTCCTATTTCATATTTCAAATAGGGAAGCGGCTCATCTGCCGGTAATTATATCATTGACCGGCAGATCCAAAATTCCTGCCTTCACCGGTTTAGTTGTTTGCGCCATAAAAACCGGGATTTAGTAAAAACATTAATCATATATAGACAAGGAGCCGACAATGAAATTTCCGGCCTTCGGAAAACGCTTCCGCCACCCGCTTGCGATTGTATTATGCGCGACAATCCTGATGGCAGGCGCATTCTGGCTATACGGCTTGCCAGACGCTCAGCCTGCGAAAGAATTCACTCCCGAGCCCTATTTTCCCAAATTGGATTTGGGCGTCAGCTTACCGGTTGATGCCAAATTCATCCTGCTCAATCAACCGGAAAAAAGCGGAGATGCTGCCGAGTTGGAGCTGATGTTTACCTCTCGCCTGCCCAATGCCGAGCTGACCGTCGAATATCTTCTGCCCACAGAGATGCGCGCGCTGAATGGCAGCACGGAATGGCAGGGGAATCTTGAACTGAACGAGACACAGCGGCTGCGGCAAACAGTTTCCATTGACACTGAAGCGCCGGTAGCAATTCAAGCCAAAATCACCATTAACAGCGGTGACTACAGTGCGACGCGCGGCGTGGCTTACAATTTTGATCTTGGAGAAGTCTCCCATGCATCCTATCAAACCGTTCCGGTAGAAGGGTATCAGGGCGGCAGTGAATTAAATCTGATTATACCGAAGAAATGAGACTTCTTTAACCAGCGGAGATAATATCATGAATATAAAACCTTTTGTTATTTACCTTTCCGCCGTGCTGCTTTTCTCCACGCTGTTTTCTGCACAGGCGCTGGCGGATTACACCGTCACTGGTGTATTTAAGTATGAAGACTTGCAGCAGCACAACTCCCAGGGATTTACCGGCAATACGGCGAATCGCCCGGTGCGCTATGCCGACGTGCTGGTGATGTCCGGCAGTAACACCATCGCCCAGGGCGCGACCGATGAAAACGGCTTCTTTTCCATTCAGGTGAGCAGCAGTGCTACGCAAAACATTTCTGTTGCCGTTCTTACCAGCACCACTAATACTGCCTTTCTGAATATTCGGGCCGGCACATATAACAACGGCAATAATCCCGGGCCGACCCATGCCTATCCCCTCTTCAACGCCAATAATCATGATCCGAACAGCGATATCGATGTTGGTGAAGTTGTCGCAACCTATCATAATGGCGGCGATGAATTTAACCTTTTCGATGTAGCGGTCGACGGTTGCCTTTACCTGATCAATGTGCTTGGCGAACCGGCTCCCCCGGGCAGCCCTTCCGGCTTACGGATTGGTTTTACCTTTAATCCCAACAGTGGTGGCTTTGCCTTCTACAGCGGCTCGGTGAACATGGCCGGCATTTATGGCTATGATGATACGATTATGCTACACGAAATCGGCCATTGGGTGCAGGACCGCTTCGGCGATTTTAGCGATAATACCGGCGGGCAGCATTTTATTAACGATAACCAGCAAGACCCCCGGCTTTCCTTCGGAGAGGGTTGGCCGACTTTTTGGGGATCGCACGTGCGCGCCCATTACCTGGTCGAAACCGGCGACAATATTGCTTACAACCATCCGACAGTCTACATGAATTCCAATGGCAGTATTGGTGGCGGGCAGGGGTTTTCCTACGACCTGGAAACGACCGGCAACGGCGGCGCCGCCAGCGAGCAGGTTGTGCAGGCCACGCTTTGGGATATGACCGATAATCCCGACACGCCGGATTTTTCTCCCGGCGTTGATGATGACCAGGCCGCCGGTTATTATATGAACCGCACTGTTCAGGAAACCTGGGATTTTGCAACCACACATTTGGCGCAACCGCCCTTTAGCGGTTATTTGACTTATGAAGACTGGTATCAGCAATGGATCGCCGTGATGCCCAATCCACAGGTGCAAACCCTGAACGATATGCAGCGTTATATGCATGGCATCCAGTATTTTCCCGATGACTATGAGCCGAATGACAGTCAGAACGAAGCAACGGAGATCACCGCGGAATTGCTGAACACCTTTTTGCATAATACAACCTATCCGGCCGGTGATCAGGATTGGTTTAAATTCGAAGCGCTTGAAGGGGTGGGATACAATATCAATACACAGTCGATGCTCGATGGAGCGGATACCTACCTCCGTGTATATGATGCTGCGAGCAATCTACTCGCCGCTAACGACGATATCGGCACGGTAGGCGGTCCCCCGAATGCCACTGAAGTACTGCGATCCTCCCTGAACTGGACAGCACCGGCCAACGGCACTTATTATGCGATGGTTAATCGGTCCACGAATAATACCGACCAGGGCGGTGGACTTATCTCCCAATACGGCAACTGGGATTTTAGCATCGCAATGACATCAGTCCCTTCTACATTTGCCTCGATCAGTACATCTCCGGGACTGCTGCTCAGTTTGCAAGCGCCAAACACAACCCAGGAGCTGGCTGTTTATATCTCCAATAATGGCAGCGAACAAACCCTTATCTATGAAGCCCTTGAGTTCGACAGCCAGGGTGACTCTATCGCGGATTTTTCCTGGTTATCTCTGCCGTCCCCCAATGGGGAAGTGCTGGCCGGTGGCACTGATACACTTCGGGTCATTCTTGACGCCAGCGGCATTTCCAGCGACACTTCCGTCGTGCAGCGGATCAAAATCACCAGTAACGACTTACTGGTGCCGGTGAAATTCATAACGGTTGTTTTCCGGGTAGATGTAACCCTCGCTATTTCAGAAGAACGTCTGGAAGACAGTCAATTGCCGGATCGTTTCCTGTTAGCACAGAATTATCCAAATCCGTTTAATCCGGCGACCACTATCCGCTATCAGCTTTCCGCAGCGACTGATGTCCGGCTGGAAGTATTTAACACGCTGGGGCAACGGGTTGCCTTGTTATCACAGGGACGAAAAGCGGCGGGCACATACCGGGTTACTTTTGATGGAGAAGGCCTCGCATCCGGTCTCTACATCTACAAACTGAGTACCGGAAGTGGATTTACCGCTATGCGAAAAATGTTGCTGGTTCGCTAATCCTTATTAATCAAAAAGCCACGGTATCTGGAAAGATCCGTGGCTTTTTGATGTGTCTCAATAATATGACAGCTTTAGTTCAGTTTGAATTGAAAAGGAACCGTCACCCACACTTTCACTGTTTGCCCATCTTTTTTGCCGGGAGAAAATTTCATCTTTTTCGCGGCGGCCAGGGCAGCCTCCTGCAACGAAGCATCCTGGCTGGCTTCCGGGTGATCAAGGATTTGCGCATCTTCGATCAATCCATGCCTGCCGATGAGCATTTTCACCATTACTTTTCCTTCCAGCTGATTTTTCTTCGCTGCTTCCGGATATTCCGGGCTTGCCGGAGTTGTCAACACGGGCGGCTCAGTTAAATCGGCAAAGTTGACAATCTCGCCTTTCGTGATTTTCACCGTAGATTCCGGGGAAGTTATTTCCGCCCCTTCATCCGCGGATTGCCATTCGCATGAAAATGGTGAAATCAACAATGCAAACATTGCTACGATCAGTAGATTTTTCTGGTTTGTGAATCTCTTCATGGTTACACCTTTCCGATTAAGTTGGTAAATGATCCGTTCTCGCAGTCCTTGTGCGGACTGGGAGAAGTAAACCCCGGATATCTGTTGGCGTCCTCCGGCTGTCAACAGACTGGCCAGGTCCAGCAGGCAACGGACATATTCTTCCGGGGTTTGATCGAGGGATTGGATCGCAGCATCATCGCAAATTTTTTCCCGCAGGTCATTTAAGCGGCGGTTTAGCATGATAATCAAAGGATTGAAAAAGAAAAGCGCACCAGCGAGCATTTGCAGCAAATTAACCCAGTGATCGTTCTGGCGGATATGACTCATTTCATGCGCGATCACAGTGCGGATTTGGATCGGCGTCCATTCCGAAGCGCTTTCCGGGAAGACTATCCGATGGCGAAAGAAACCAAGCACAAAAGGGCTATGTGCTGAATGCGAGCGCAGCACGGGCACGTTTATATTTTTCAGGAACGGCAACGAAAAACTTTCTGCCGACTGCGCCAGCTTGCGCAATTGCCAGTAGTTATAAATCGCTATCGAGGTTAGCGTTATTGTAATGCTTATCCAGAGAATAAGCAATATTGCCATTAAAGAAAGCGAGTCAGCCTTAAACGTTTCAGTGGCTGCAGGCAGCAAACTCAGCACTGGCGCGGTAAAAGATTCCAATGCCGGTGCACTCTCCAAAGAAATAAACGGCGGGATAAAAACTTTTACTAAGGCCAGCAGGGCAATCAGCCGTAAGTATTGAGGATTTTGCCGGCGCAGTAAAAAAATCAGGATGAGGGCAATGGCAATAAACAAAGAGTTCTGGAGAAGCATTATCAGCAGGTATCCGCCCCACTCTGCTGCCAGTTGGTTAATGGATGTGATCATTTTTCGTCCTCATCTTCGGCGGTTTTTTCATCGATTAGCGCTTTCAGGGAAGCGACTTCATCGGCGCTTAAAGATTTTGTATCCAGCATAAAACTGACCAGGGCATTGATAGACCCCCCGAAAGTGCGATTAACGAAATGGGTTACTTCCCCCTCAAGCGTTTCTTCCCGGGGCTTAACCGGCGCATAAAAATTTACCAGTCCGATTTTTTCCTTCTTCGCGAATCCTTTATCAACCAGGTGATTCATCACGGTTTGCACGGTTGTATACGCTTTTTCCCCGTTAGGATAGGCGATCTCCAGTACTTCCCGAACCGAGACCGGTTTTTCCTGCCGCCAGACAATCTCCATAATTTCCCATTCTAATCCGGATAACTTCTTTTTTCGTATTGGCAAAGCTTTCTCCACTGCGTTTAGTAGGATTACTATATCTATAGTAGAAAATAAACTCAGAACTGAACTTTGTCAAGCAAATTTTCAAGGTTTAATATCTCTTTGGTCTATTCATTTGCTCTTTTGCTACCCGAGAACTTATTTTTCTATCCCAATTCAAAATTGCCTTTTTATTTTGTAATTGTAACTCAGATTAGTGCAATACAAGATGGCGTCACTATTTTAAAGCTGTTAGCATCAAATAATCAGAATCAGTCTTGAAATAGCATCCTCAAAGCACCATATTTAGAGTTCAACCCAAATAAGCGAGACGTGAATTGATTAAAAATGAGACGTTAGAGAATCTAGAAGCCCAATTGGTATCCACGCCAAAAAATACCCGGAAATATGTAGATGTACTCAACGATTTGGCCTGGGAAACCTGGAGCACCGATCGGGAGCGGGCTGAAGCGCTTACTGAAGAAAGTGCTAAATTGGCCCGGGCGCTAAAGTATGCAAAAGGCATTGCTTATAATCGCTTAAATAAAGGACTGGCGGTTTGGCCCAAAGATATCGAAGAAGCGCTCCATTTCATCATTGATGCCCAGGAATGGTTCCAACAGAATCAGGAGAAAAAGGGCGACGCCTATGCAACCAACATTCTGGCCGTGATGTATTGGAATTTCGGGGATTTCCAGAAAGGATTCGAACTGGTCAATCAATCGCTGGGCATCTATAAAGAGATTGATGAACCGGAAGGCGAAGCCTGGGCCTACAATATTCTCTCCGGGTTCTATTACGACCGAAAAGAGTATAAAGAAACCCTCGATTATTCCCGCAAGGCTTTGGCACTTTTCGAGCAAACCGGCAATCCCATCGGAGAGGCACGGGCATTGAATGGTATCGGTAAAGCGTTTCAGTTTATGGGTGATTCCGAAAAGGCTCTGGAATACCAGGAAAAAAGTACCGCACTGGCCCGAAAGATGGATAATGTGCTCAGTATATCCCGTTCTCTCCATGACATGGGTTTAATCTACCGCAGCATGGGTGATTATAAAAAAGCACTTACCTATTTTGAAGAAAGCCGGGAACTCCGCGAAAAGCAGAACTACGGCCCGGGGCTTTCCACAACCTTAATCGACATTGGCTGGACATACTGCATGATGGATCGTCATCCGGAAGCGATTGAGATGTTTAACGAAGGCCTGGAACTTTCCAAGAAGATGAAATCCAAGCAGAAGATCATTCGGGCCCTGGAAGGCCTTGGCAAGGTACATGAACTGGAAGGACAGTTCGAAGAAGCATTGGAGATGCACAAGGAACTCCATCAAATTTTTAAAGATGCCTCCCAATCCGATACCGCTGAAAAAATGCAGCGCATTAAAACCGTCTATGAAGTGGAGACTTCGAAAAAAGAAGCGGAAATCTATCGCCTGAAGAATGTGGAGTTACGGGAAAAGAATGAGCGGCTGGAGGAGACGATCCGTATGCTCAATGCTACCCAGGCACAGTTGGTGCAGTCCGGTAAAATGGTAGCGCTGGGTAATCTGGTCGCTGGCATCGCTCATGAAATCAACACTCCGATCGGCACAATCAAAAGCGGTAACGACCTCTCGGAAAAAATTGCTAACCGCTTGCTCAATTCTTTAAGCATGGAAGAACGGGTAGAAAACATTGAGAAGGAGCTGCAAAAAACCCTATCCATTCTCCAGCAAAGCAGCCAGAACAATGCCGCTGCTGCGGAGCGGATCATCAAGATTATCCAAAGTTTGAAAAATTTCGCCCGCCTTGATGAAGCGGATTTCCTGAAGACTGACATCCATGAAGGACTGGACAGCACTCTTACCCTGATCGGCCATGAAATAGGTGGCCGGGTGGATGTGGAACGGAAGTATGGCAAGCTACCGGAAGTTTATGCTTATGCCAATGAACTGAACCAGGTATTTATGAATTTATTGCTCAACGCTATCCAGGCGACACCGGAAGGGGGTAAGATTTCAATTCGCACCTTCCGGAATAATGGCAATATCTGCGTCAGCATCACAGACACCGGGAAAGGCATTCCGCAAGACAAACTGGCGACACTTTTCGAGCCTGGCTTTACTAAAGACAGCTCCCGGGTAAAGATGCGCACCGGCCTTTACACAACTTACAACATCATCAGTAAACATCATGGGGACATTACCGTTGACAGTGAAGTGGGTAAGGGCACAACATTTACGATTCATATTCCCGCAAATCTGAACGAAGAAAGCATATTGCATAATTAAGAGAAGGAAAATATCATGGAAGACTTACGCTATCCGTTTGGTAAATTTCA
>JAUIFT010000118.1 GCA_030430345.1 Calditrichia bacterium
TGGGCCGGGGCTTTTTAAAGTGAGGCGCTGCTCGGAAGAAAGCCGGCGGGAACCGTTAAGGTCCCGGTATTTCATGGCGATCTGATAGCTGCCGGCAGGAAGTTGTAAAGAGTCTATCGCAAAATGAAAGCGGGTTCTGCTATTCGTCGCATCAAAATCTTCGGCGGTTATTGAGGTGCGGAATACTTTTAAGCGGGATTCATCTTCGCCGTGCCGTTTGATTGCCAGCTCTATTTCTACTTCGGCATAATAGTTATCTCCCTCCCGAAGGAATTGCAAGTAGTTATATCCAATCTCAACAGGCACATATACATCGAACATATCGTTGGATTGATATACCGGATAAAGGCGAAATAATACAGGGATTTTTTGCGGATACGTTCCTTTGAAGAAGGGCTTTTCGTAGATCTCTTTATATGGTGAGGTTTGCGCGGTGGCGCAAAAGGATAATATTAAAATCAGCCAAATAAGTTTCTTCATTTAAATCTCCTGTATAATCTGAAAAATATACAAATTGACCGCTTTTGAATGCAAGGTAAATTACCGGTTAAAAAATGAGCGATACTTTGCCTGTCCAGCAGCAGCTATTTCGAAAAGTATATTGAAAACGCTTTAAGAAGGGAAAAGTTCAGATAGTGGGAGTTGGGAATGTGGAGTTTTTATAACTTAAATTTATATCCGGGTTTGTGAACGTCCCTATCTTGCTCAGAAATTCCGCTGCAATTTAGATATACTCATAGCGGAGTGGATTGTTTGCGGGGTGTATCGTTTAACTTTTTGAAACCGGCACCAGAAATTTCGTCTTTCTTATTCGGCATTCAAAATTCCGCATTCCGCATTATTCTTCCTGTAATTTGTACCCCGGTTTACGAACATCTCCGTCCCGTTCGGTAATGCCATTGCTGTCCAGATATACCAACAGCGGAATGGAATGCTTGCGGGTTGTAGCGGTTAGCTCCTTAAAAACGGCAACAGAGATTTCGCTTTCATTTTGAAAATAATCTGTCAGCAGTGATTTTAATTTTTCCAGGGCGCTGCTATGGAAAAGTAACGTTTCTTCGACATAAACCAGCTTTCCCTCTTCCCGCAGCAGGCGGCTAAGTTCCTTAAATTCTTTTGAGGATAGATTAAATGCAGCAATCGATTCCTTGATTGTCGGTGGTGTAAAGCCGGCATTGCGATAGCGCTTTTCCAGCTCGCTGTAAACCTCTGAATCCCGCGCGGAAAGTTGCGGTGTAAAACTGGCCAGGCGAACTTGCTGTTTTTCTTTCTGTAGCTGCTTCAGTTTTATCCCAAATTGTATCGCCTTGCGAATTGCTTCGCTATGATAACGCTTTTCCAACTGACTAACCATCTCTTCTTCACTCATCCCCGGCCGCCCCGGATATTGGGCATGATACGCTTCCAACAGGGGAAGGATACTTTCCAGGACGATCTTCAACTGCTCCCGGGAAAAGTAGGCGGTTTTCCCGGCGATATTCGCTGCAAACAACTGGTCATTGCCGACCATTCCCCTAATGATTTTCTGCAATTCGCTCAGTGGCAAATTACTGCCGGCTTTCAAGTCCCACAGTTTTCTTGGCGTTGCCCGAAGCAAATCGAATAAGCCGCTAAGTCGTATTTCCGGTGCTTCTGCTTCCAGGCGAGTTAGCATATCCTTAAAGATTGATTGATAGCGTTTCCGGAAACGAAATGGATTTGTTTGCAGCACAACACCGCCACCGAGCGTACGCTGCGGGGAATATTGGCGAATGATAAATCTATCCTGGTAAGCGGCATGAATCGGCGTCTCCAGGCGGAGCTGCACCAGCGCCGATTCGCCTGCCAATAGCCGGGTTTTTTCCGGGATGATAACCCGGGCAAAAGTTTCCGTGGTATGGATATGAAAACGAAGCCGCTGATTGGTTTTTAAGGGCGTCGGGGCGGATTTCAGGAGACTTAAGCGAGCGTTGATAATTTCGACGGATTGATAGACATCCGGCTGAACCAGCACTTTTCCCCGCTCGATATTGCTCATATCGATACCGGCAAGGTTGGCGGCAGTGCGAAAGCCGGTACGCACTTCATTAACATCCTGATCGTGCGATTGCAGCCCGCGCACCCGGGTTTTGATGCCATCCGGTTGAATTTCGATCTCATCGCCAACGGCAATTTTACCACCAAGCACTGTTCCGGTGATGACGGTCCCGAACCCCTTAACGGAAAACACCCGGTCAACCGGCTGGCGAAAAACTTCAAAATCCTGCCGTGGAGGTATGCCGGAGAGAGTTGTCAGCAATTTTTCCCGTAGCGCATCAATGCCCTTACCGCTGCTTGCGGAAGTGTAGAGCAGCGGTGCTTTCGCCAAGGGGGTATCGCTCACAAGCGCTTTCACATCTTCTTCCACCAGCATCAGCCAATCTTCATCCACCAGGTCTGTTTTGCTGATGACGATGATGCCCTGTTCAATCTGCAGCAGATTGATAATATCGAGATGTTCCCGGCTTTGCGGCATGACGCCATCATCCGCGGCGATGACAAACAATACCAGGTCGATCGTGCTGACGCCGGCAACCATATTCTTGATCAGGCGCTCGTGTCCCGGCACGTCAATAATGGTGATATTATCACTGAGATGAGCAAAGCCAATATCGATAGTAATCCCGCGCTGCTTTTCTTCCGGCAGTTTGTCGGTATCAACGCCGGTGAGCGCCTTTACCAGGGCGGTTTTCCCGTGATCGATATGCCCGGCGGTGCCGATAACGTACTGGCGATGTTTTGGTTGTATGGTTTGACTCATATTATTATAGGCTCTCCCGGAGCTGTGCACCATCACACAATTAACAAAAAAACACCGGCCCGAATGGGCCACCCAAAAAAGCCCGGGACGTCAGTCCGGGGCGGGCAATAGCGCATAGAAAGCATCCCTTTTCCGGGATAAAATATCCATGAAAAAGGCTTCCGTTTAATAAGGCGCAAAATCTCAGTTATCGAGTGACAGTAGCAGTCACCAGTACAATTTGCTGTTTACTGAATTCTATTAAAAATGAGCTAGTCGCCTAAAGCCGCTAAAGCCTGCTTCACCATCGGCAACTCATCTTCCCGAATGGTGCGCAGATTCAGTAAAAGCGCGCCATCCTGCACATAAGCGGTGATCGGCGGTTGCTGCATCCGCAACTGCTTCGCTAACCGGGAAGGCGATCGTTTGGCTGCACTTACTTTCAGGGCGACTGAGGGAATCTTCTCCAGGGGAAGGGCGCCACTGCCCATTTGCGAGTCGGTAGCAACAACGTCAATTTGCAGCGATGTTTTCGCCAGAGCCGTTTTGAGTTGATCGCCGCGTTGCCGTAAAGTTGCCAGAGAAACATTGAGCATTGCCGCCAGCGGTAATTTCTCCGGCAGTTTGTCCGGTTGAAGATAGAGGCGCAGGGTCGCTTCCATCGCTGCGTAGATCAACTTGTCGCAGCGCATCGCCCGCGTTAAGGGATGTTTGCGAATCTTTTCGATATATTTCTTCGTGCCGGCGATAATGCCTGCCTGTGGGCCGCCGAGAATTTTATCCCCGCTGAAGGTAACCACATCGACACCGGCGGCGAGAATCTCCCGGACAACCGGTTCATGGGGATATCCCCAGTGCTGCAAATCTTCGATAACCCCACTGCCCATGTCGTAAACCAGGGGGCACTGATGGCTTTTGGCGAGAGCAGCCAGTTCGCTAATTTCGACATTTTTAGTAAATCCTACGATGCGATAATTGCTGGTATGCACTTTTAACAATGCCCCGGTTTTCGGGCCGAGCGCATTTTCATAATCTTTTAAGTGAGTCTTATTCGTTGTGCCAATTTCGACCATTTTTGCATTGCTGGCTTTCATCACATCCGGCATGCGAAAGGCGCCGCCGATTTCCACTAATTCTCCCCGGGAGATTGGTACTTCCTTGCGGTAACACAGTGTACTGAGCGTCAACAAAATAGCAGCAGCACAATTATTTACCATCAGGGCCGCTTCCGCACCGGTGATCATGCAGAGTAATTCTTCAATGTGGGAATGCCGGGAGCCGCGCTTGCCACTGCCAAGATCTACCTCCAGGTTATTGTAATGATCAACGGTTTCGGCAATTGCCTGTAATGCCGCCGGCGCTAGCGGCGCACGGCCCATATTGGTGTGAAGGATAATACCGGTCGCATTGATAGTGCGTTTCAGACTTGGAGTAAAAAGGGATGTCAGGCGCGATTCGATTTGCCGGATCAACACATCGGGAACCGTTTCCGCGGTGACTTTTCCCCCTTTGGAAATTTCTTGGCGCAGATGTCCGATCTCTTTACGAATAATTTCCGTCAAATAATGAGGGGCAATCGGGTAGGATTGAAATACCGAATGTTGAATCAGTTCCTGCACCGAAGGAATCGCGCGGTAGCAGCTTTGCAGATCAACGGGAGATGATGCTGTTTTCGACATTCGGTTTTTCCGGCGTTTCGGGTTGTATCCGCACTTGCAAAATGCGATTCTTCGATGTTCGCTCGACGATAAAGTGGTATCCGTTATAATGCGCGATTTCTTTTTCCTTCGGCAAAGATCCCAGCAGGGTAAGAATAAAACCGCTAATTGTTTCCACCCCTTCTTCCGTGGGCAGATTCATATTTAGTTCGCCATTCACTTCTTCCAGGGGCATCCGGCCATCAACGAGATAGGTTTTTTCCCCGACTTTTTTGTAGAGCGGAGTTTCCTTGTCATACTCATCCTGAATTTCCCCAACAATCTCTTCGATAATATCTTCCAGAGTTACCAGCCCGGCGACACCGCCATATTCATCGACGACAATAGCCATATGATATCGGTCTTGCTGAAATTCCCGCAAGAGGTCATCGATCATTTTTTGCTCTGGAACAAATCGCGGTGGGCGCACCAGTTTTTTCAAACTAAAACGATCCTTCCGGCCTTTACCAAGGAGCGGTAATAAATCCTTCACATAAAGGATACCAATAATATTATCAATTCTATCCTCATAAACCGGTATTCTGGATAACAATTTTGTTTTTACCAAATCCATTACCTGGGCAAGGGTGTAGCTTACTTCCACACAAACCATGTCCGTGCGCGGAATCATAATCTCTTTTACCTGGGTTTCCCGGAATTCGAAGATGCTGTGTATCATCTCCTTTTGTTCTTTTTCCAGGGTGCCGACTTCCTCGCCGATGGTAACAGTCGTGAGAAATTCCGTCTCGGAAATGCGAATGCCGCCATCGGAAAAACCAATCGCGGACTGGATTGCTTTCGTAAAACGGGTGAGAATGGCGGTGAGCCATTTGAATGACCAGAAAAAGATGGCGATAAACCCGCTGGCGATGCAGGCATAGCTTTGCGGATTGCGCACGGCAAAGACCTTGGGGATAATCTCGCTGGTAATCAGTAAAACCAGAGTGACGACGACGACATCGATCAGGAAGGCGATTTCGCGGTTAAATCCCAGGGCATCACATATCTGCATGGTTAGAATCGCCGCGAGTGAAACCGTAATAGTGTTGACGATTGTATTGCCCAATACAATCGTAATCAGCAATTGCCGGGGGGTGGCCATTAAACGTGCTACCCGCTGCTCGCTGCTCCGGGAAGAACCGGAGAATTGTTGAATGACGGATTGAGAAAGCGAAAAGAATGCCGTTTCGGATCCGGAAAAAAAAGCAGAGAGTCCCAACAGGATCGGGAAGGCGATCCCATATAAGATAGATTCGTACCCCAAAGGTAAAAATATTCTCCTGTTTAATAATCTTCAACAGCTATTTACGAATATAATTCTTCCTGGAGAGAAATGCTAACTAATGCTTGAAAATAACGTCTTACTGCCCTGCAACGTCAGCTATTCAGTACGATTTGCGCTGGATATTGTTCCAGATAAAATTCTTCCTTTGCACGCATCTGCTGCTGCTCTTCAACGGTGTGATCATCATAGCCGTTCAGGTGCAAAATGCCATGGATGATCAGCCGGGCGATTTCCGCCGTCGTTGCGACCTGAAACTCCCGGGCATGATCAGCCGCGCGATCCAGGGAAATATAAATTTCACCTTCGGTTAAATCTTCGCTGCCAAGTTCGAAGGTAATAACGTCCGTGGGAGAATCGTCAGACAAAAACGCCTGATGCAAATTTTGCAGGAAAGCATCATCGACAAAAATAATGTGGATATAAGCTGCCGGTAAATCTTCATCGGCCAGCAGCGATTTTACCAGTGCAATTGCCGGATCGGCTGCGACCTGCAGGTGGGGATGATGGTTAAAAATTTCGATTTCCGGCGCCATCAGCTGTTCCCTGTAGAATACGGATCTTTGTCGGCTGCGGAAGATTTTCCGGATGTCTTATTATCGCTGGCGGCCGGCTTACTACTATCGCCGTTACCGGAAGGGGGGGCTGTTTCCGCTTTATCAGCCGCATCATTTTTACTGGCTGCCCCACTGCCATTTTGGGCGTTTGATTTATCCGCATCCTCACCCTTTTTCCGTTGTTGGGAGGATTTCGTGCTGTTTGCGCCTTTATCGCGGGCTGGTTTTTTATCCTTGTCCAGCTCAGGGTATTCTATCCGGGCATGATAAATACCGGTGAGGATTGGTATAAATGCCTCTTTGATCAGGTTAATTTCCTTCAGGGTCAAATCGCAATTATCGAGTTGTCCCTCTTTCAACTTGTTCTCGGTAAGGGTGTCCACCAGGTTGCGAATACGCTGCGGCGTTGGATTGCTCATGGCGCGGGATGCTGCTTCAATAGTATCCGCGAGCATACAGATTGCTGTCTCTTTCGACTGCGGGCGGGGACCGGGATAGCGAAAGTCTATCTCATTCACTTCCTGATCTTCGCTGAGCGTCAGGGCTTTATGGTAAAAATATTTAATAAGGCTGGTGCCATGATGTTCGCTGATAAACTGTTTGACAGCCATGGGAAGGTTATGCTTATCAGCCAGCTTAACTCCTTCCTTAACGTGGTTGACAAGAATCAGGCAGCTCATATGGGGCGAAAGCTGATCGTGTTTATTAATACCACCCATCTGGTTCTCGACAAAATATTCCGGCTTAAGCATCTTGCCAATATCATGAAAATAACTACCGACCCGGGTTAACAAGGCATTTGCACCGATCGCAATCGCGGCCGCCTCCGCAAGGTTCGCAACGGTTATGCTATGATTAAAACTACCCGGCGCTTTTACAGACAAATCTTTTATGAGCGGATGATTCAGATCGGAGAGTTCCAGTAAAGTAATATCCGTGGTCTGATCGAATAACTTCTCAAATATGCCCA